>NZ_KI518118.1:7282-14579 GCF_000479045.1 Cetobacterium somerae ATCC BAA-474 | reverse complement strand
GAGATTATATCAAAGGATTACCTATCGCAATCAATTGATCCAACTAAAATAGTAACTGAACTGGGATGGTATCCAGAAACACCATTTACAGAAGGAATAGAGAAGACTATTAGATGGTATTTAGATAATCAAGGATGGGTAGAGGAAGTAGCATCTGGAGATTATCAAAAATATTATGAAGAAATGTATGGATTTTAAAGAATAATATCAAATAAAAAAATGGAGTAAAATTATGAATAAAATTGGATTATTAACATTTAGCTATGGAAGTAATTTTGGAGGGACTCTTCAATGTTTAGCAACCTATAAAATATTAAAGAATGTTTTAAATAAAGAAGTAGATATTTTGAATTATTTTCCAGAAAATAGTTATACATTAAGCTCTCTATATTTAGCTGGATTAAAAAATAATGGTAAAATAGATTTAAATAAAGTAATAATAAAATTAAAATATGTTAAAAAAGGTATTGATAAATTTGAAGATTTTAGAAAAAAAGAGTTAAAAATGACAGAGTATTTGTCAGAAGAAAAAATTATTTTAAAAGCAAAAGAATATACTGATCTTATAGTTGGAAGTGATCAAGTCTGGAATGTAACAGGAGGAATGCGAGGAGCTTATTTTTTTGAAGGATTAGAAAATACTAACAAAATAAGTTATGCAGCTTGCTCTGGAAGTGATTTTTATAAAGATATAGATAGAGAAAGATTAAAAAATTCAATAAATGATTTTAATTACATATCTGTTAGAAATAATCATACTCATAGTTTTGTAAAAAGATTGACAAATAAAGATGCTGAAATAGTTTGTGATCCTAGTATATTGTATGACTATAAAGAATATTTAACTCAAGAAAAGCCAAAAGAAAAATATATATTAACATATATATTGGGATCTGAAATAAATGGTGGTCATGAACAAGTTCTAAAAAATATAAAAGAAAAGTTTGGAAATTTTAAAGTTATAGCTGTTGGAATAGCATATGCGGGAAGTGGAAGTTTACAATTTTATCCTTGGGCAGATAAAGTTCTTTATGATGCCAGTCCAGAAGATTGGTTAAATTTGATTAACAATGCGGAATTTATTTATACAGATTCATATCATGGGGTACTTTTTTCAATGAAATTTCATAAGAATTTTTTAGCATATTATTCAGAAAAGGCAAGAGCTTCTAGATTTATTGATTTGGCAGAGAGGTATGAGGTTGGAGATTGGATAATTAATACTGTAGATGATTTAAAAAGTAAAAATAGTTTAGAAAAAAAGATTGATTATACAAAAGTTGATAAATTACTAGATGAACATAGAGAATACTCTATGAATTTCTTAAAGAAAGCTTTAGGTGAAAATAATGAATAATTCAGCAATAGAAGTAATTGGGTATGATAAGTGTACTGGATGTTATGGATGTTTAAATAATTGTCCTATTAAAGGAGCAATAGAGTTTAAAAAGACAGAGGAGGGCTTTTACAAGCCCTTTTTAAGTGAAGAGTGTATTCAATGTGGTTATTGTAAAGAAGGCTGTCCTGTAATAAGTAAGGTAAACGGTAATAAAAAAGAGGATTTAGAAGTTTACTCATGTTGGTCTAAAGATAAAGATATTGTGAGAAATAGCTCTTCAGGAGGAATATTTTCTGAACTGGCAAAAGAGTATTTAGATAATAATGGAATAGTATTTGGTGCTAAATGGGAAGATGGAGAGATAGTACATTGTGGTATTAGCAAACTAGAAGAGCTAAAAGAGCTACAAAAATCTAAATATTTACAAAGTAAAATTGAAAATTCATATTTAGAAGCAAAAGAATATTTAGAGTCTGGAAAAAAAGTTTTATTTGTAGGAACTCCTTGTGAAATAGCAGCTTTAAATACAATAGTAAATCATGAAAATTTAGTGACTGTTGACGTAATATGTCATGGAATCCCATCTTATTCTGCATATGAAAAGTATATAAGGGAAAATTTTAATTTAAATATAAAAAATGTAACAGTTGATTTTAGAAATAAAGATAACGGTTGGGAAAATTTTAATTTAACCTTTAAGAATAAAGATCAAATTATAATTAAAAACAACCATAGACAAGATTTATGGTTTAGAGGATTTTTAACAGACACATATCTAAATAAACCATGTTATAACTGTGAGTTTAGAACACTACCTAGATTTGCAGATATAACTTTAGGAGACTTCTGGGGAGTGCCAGCAGAAGTAAAAAATTCAGAGGGAACATCAGTAGTAACTATAAATAGTAAAAAGGGAAAAGAGTTATTTGAAAACATAAAGTCTAGCTTAGAAGTTAAAGAGGTACAGTGGGAAACAGCTTTAGCAGGAAATCCATGTTTATATAATTATAAAATGAATGATAGTAGGAGAGAGGGATTTTATAAAGACTTTTCTAACTTAACATTTAATGAACTACATAGAAAACATTTTCCATTTCCAAATCCTGTAGTTAGTTTTATAAGAAGAGGATTGGGGTTTGTAAAAAGAAGATTACTTAAAGTTTTAAGAGGGGCTTAAAATGAAAAATGAATTAAAAATAGGATCAGCATTATCTATTTTAACAATAGTTGTAGGTTCTTTAATTCAAATATTTTATACTCCTCTTTATATGAAATATTTAGGAACAATAGATTTTGGAATAAACTCATTAGTTCAATCTATAATGGGATATATAGGAATGCTAAATTTGGGATTAGGAAATGCTATGTTAAGATATACAGTTAGATATAGAGCTGAAGGAAAGTTTGAAGAGGAGAAATCTTTAAATGGGATGTTTTTGACAATATTTTCAATTCTTATGATAATTAGTATTTTTTTAGGAGCATATATATACGTTAATATTCCTAATTTCTTTAGTGATAAGTTTACTGCTGAGGAGTTATCTAAAACTAAAAGTGTATTTTTATTGATGATGTTAAATGTAGCTATTTCTTTTCCAGTTGGAGTATTTTCTACTAATATAGCATCTAGAGAAAAATTTCTATACCAAAGGGGATTAAGCTTAGTAAAAACAATAGTAACTCCGATAGTAGGAGCAGTATTAATGCTAAATGGATTTGGATTAATAGCTGTAACTATTTCTATTGTAGTTTCAGGATTAATAGTTTCTATGTTTGATGTTATATATGCAAGAAAATTAGGAATGAAAATAAGCTTTAGAAATTTTGATTTTAAGGTTTTAAAAGAGATTTTTCATTATTCTTTTTATATATTTTTAAATATAATTATTGATAGAGTTTACTGGGGAACAGATAGAGTTATAATTGGAAAATATATAGGAGTTACTGCTGTTGGAATATATTCGATAGCTTCAATATTCAATACCTTATATATGAATTTTTCAACAGCTATATCTGGAGTATTATTTCCTAAGATAAATAGATTGATAGTAGAAGATAAGCATGAAGAGATTTCAAATCTTTTTATAAGAGTAGGAAGGTTACAATATATTCTTTTAGGATTAATATCTTCTGGATTTATACTTTTTGGAAAAGAGTTTATATACTTATGGTTAGGAGAGGGATATTCAGAGGTTTATAAAATAGCACTATGGATTATGATTCCTCTTACAGTTCCTTTGATTCAAAATACAGGGATAGCAATAATGCAAGCTAAAAATATGCATCAATTTAGATCTGTAATTTATTGCATTATAGCTATAGGAAATGTAATATCAAGTATATTATTAGTTAAACAGTATGGAGCAATTGGTTGTGCTATAGCAACAGGAATATCTTTTATGATTGGAAATATTGTAATAATGAACATATACTATTATAAGCGATTAAATCTAGACATTCCATTATTTTGGAAAAATATACTTAAGATGAGTATTCCAATAGCTATAACTATGGGAGTTGGAATATTATTAAATAAGCACATTATAAATATAAATTATATTAACTTTTTAATAAAAGTTATAATTTATGGTGGAACATATTTTATTCTGTTATTTTTCCTGGGATTAAACAAAGATGAAAAAAAGGAAATTTTAAAAATGATAGTTAAACACAACACAGAGAAAAATACTATCAAGGATTAAGATGAATAGTTATAATTTTAGTTTTAATTTATTAATTTTTGAGATTTGAAGGGCATAATATATTTTCTAAAGTTATAGAAAAATTTATATATAGGAGAATGGTAATATTTGTATTAATAATATAGTTCTTGTTTTACTAGGGTCAATATTAGTTATGAGCATAGTAAGAAGAATATGTGGACAAAAAGCTAAATATTTAGGATTTTAACGAACTGTATTATTTTGAACAGGTGAAGTTTGATACTTCTCCTTTTAGCATATAAATAAAAAAATTATTTTTATACCAAAAATATGTATTAATTATTAAAAAGTACTTAAAAATAGAAAAAAATAGTGTGAAATAGGTGTTGTTAGTATTTTATAGACAAAAGTTCGTAAAAATGACGCTTTTATTTAAAATTTAAGGGTTTTAAATTTTTTTAGTCTTGTATTTAGTCATTGTTTTTAAAAATCGTGTATAAAGGTACAAAACTTAAAATAAGAGGTTTGAGAAAGTGTATTACACTTTTTGCTAAATTTAAAGGAAAAATAGTATTAAAATCAATTTAGGAGGGGAAATGTTATTTAACTCGTTTCAGTTTATATTTTTATTTCTTCCAATAACCTTGATAGTGTATTTTATGCTTAATAATTTTAAGCAGGAAAAACTATCAAAAATTTGGTTAGTTGGAATGTCGTTGTATTTTTATGCATATTTCAATACCAGTTATCTATATTTAATAATACTTTCAATTGGGATTAATTATTATATAGGAAATAATTTATCAAAAAATAATGTACGGGGGTGGGGCAGTAAGTACTTTTTTTTAGCAGGGATACTATTTAATATAGGTATGTTATTTTATTTTAAGTATTATGATTTTTTCTTAAATAATATAAATGCAATATTTAGTGCTGACTTTACACTGTTAAAATTAATCCTACCTCTTGGAATAAGTTTCTTCACTTTTCAACAGTTATCATATTTAGTGGATAGTTATAAAGGAAAAGGAAAAACTTATGATTTTCTAAGTTATTGTTTATTTGTTACATTTTTTCCACAGCTAATAGCTGGTCCAATTGTACTACCATCAGAGATGTTACCACAGTTTGAAGATCATAAAAATAAAGTGGTAAACTATGAAAATCTTAATAGAGGATTGTATCTTTTTTCAATTGGACTTGCTAAAAAAGTTTTAATTGCAGATTCAATATCACCATTTGCAGATGCAGGTTTTGATAAAATGGTTAGTTTAACATTTATAGAAGCTTGGTTAACATCAATTTCTTACACAATGCAACTATATTTTGATTTTAGTGGGTACTGTGATATGGCAATGGGAATAGCGCTTATGTTTAATATAATTTTACCACTTAATTTTAACTCACCATATAAGGCAACTAATATCCAGGATTTTTGGAAACGTTGGCATATGACTTTGGGAAGATTTTTAACAAACTATCTTTATATCCCTCTTGGAGGAAATCGTAATGGAGAAGGTAAAACTTTAAGAAATTTATTAATAGTTTTTTTAGTTAGTGGAATATGGCATGGAGCTGGATGAAACTTCATAATATGGGGTGGACTTCATGGATTGTCAATATTAACACATAGAATTTGGAAAAATAAAGGTTATAGAATGCCAACTATTTTAGGTTGGGGAATAACACTATTTTCAGTAAATATATTTTGGATATTTTTTAGAGCAATTAACCTTAATAATGCTATAAAAGTTTTAAAAGCTATGTTTATTATAAATACAAATTCATTTCTGATAAGTTTAAAATATAAAAATGCACTGAATAATAGTATGGGAAATAAGTTGATACTGCTGTTGTTAGTGATAGCCATTTTAATTTCAATTTTTAGTATTAATAGTTCTCAGAAAAAAGATATTTTTAAAACTACAAAATTTAGATTTTTAGAGTGTTTATTATTTCTGTTTAGTAGTATTATGCTGGTAAATAGATTAGCTTCATTTTTATATTTTAATTTTTAGGAGTTGACATGGAAAAAAGATATTTTATAAATAGTATATTAGCATTTTTACTTGGTTTAGGAGTTTGGATGGTAATGGTAGTGTATTTTGATCCAGCTCAACAATTTAGAATAACTGAGTTTCCTTTTGGAGATAACAGAATTATAAATACAGGATTAGCAAAAAATGGGAATTATAATACTCTGATTTTTGGAAGTTCTACTTCACAAAATATTTTGAAAAAAGATGTGGATAATATGTTAAAAGTAAATTCTATAAATCTTTCAATACCTGGAACTACAAATTATGAACAAAGAAAATTATTAAATGTAGCTTTAACAAAAGTTAATCTTCAAAAGGTTATTTATGGACTAGATCCTTTTGTATTTAATAGAGGTTATGAAGTTTCAAGAGTACCATTGGAAAAGTTTGCATATGAGAATAGTAAGTTAGAATTATATAAATATTTTTATAATTTTACAACTTTTAAAGGAATCATAAAAGGATTATTAGGAAAAAGAAATAAAAATTGGATAGAAAATCATGGCTATTGGGGAAATAATTTTAAATATTCAAAAGAAAATACTTTAAGTTTTGATGAGAGCACACAATGGGGAGCCCAAAATATGGGAGCTGTGCAGATATTTAAAGATGGATATTCTTTAGAACTTATGAAGAAAAACTTTGATGCAACTTATGAGATATTTAAAAATAATACTGAAATAGAGTTTTTAATATATTATCCACCATATGCAAATATTTGGTGGGATTATGCAGAGAGATATAATGCTAAAGATACAATTGTAGAGTTTAAAGAGTATGCAAATGAAAAATTAAAAAGTTTAAAAAACGTGAAAGTATATGACTTTCAAAATAGAAGTGATATAGTTAATAACTTAGATAATTATAAGGATATGGTTCATTATAGTCCTGAGATTAATAAAAAAATAATTAAAGATATAAAAATGGATAAAAATAGAGTGAGTAGTTACAATAGGTAGAGTATAGGAGAGTAAAGTGAGAAAATATTTTGGAACAGATGGAATAAGAGGAGAAGCTAATAAGGAGTTAACTGTTGAATTAGCATTAAAATTAGGTTATGCATTAGGATATACTTTAAAAAAGGAATATCCAGATAAAAAAAGAATTAGAGTAATAATGGGATCTGATACAAGAAGGTCAGGATATATGTTAAGATCAGCATTAACAGCTGGATTAAACTCTATGGGAATAAACATAGATTTTGTGGGAGTTATTCCAACTCCAGGAGTTGCTTATTTAACAGAAAAGAGTACAGC
>NZ_KI518118.1:6862-7182 GCF_000479045.1 Cetobacterium somerae ATCC BAA-474 | reverse complement strand
GGTAAAAATATAAATGTTAGATGTGGATCAACGCATCCAGAAATATTATCTAAAGTTGTTATGGGATATGAAGCAGATCTGGGATTAGCTTATGATGGAGATGCAGACAGATTAATTGCTGTAGATAAAAATGGGAATATAATAGATGGAGATAAGATTATTGCTGTATTAGCTTTAGGAATGAAAGATAGAGGAGAGCTAAAAAATAATCAAGTTGTAACAACTGTTATGAGTAATATGGGATTTGAAAGTTATTTATCAAATAAAGGAATTCATTTAATAAGAGCGAATGTTGGAGATAGATATGTTCTTGAAAAAAT
>NZ_KI518118.1:0-6762 GCF_000479045.1 Cetobacterium somerae ATCC BAA-474 | reverse complement strand
GTTCTTGAAAAAATGAAAGAACTTAATGTAAACATAGGTGGAGAACAATCAGGTCATATAATACTATCAGATTTTGGAACTACAGGAGATGGAGTATTGACATCTGTTAAACTAGTAGAGGCTATAAGAGATTCAGGAAAATCACTAGATGAATTAGTAGGAGAGATAGTAGATTGGCCACAACTATTAATAAATGTTAGAGTAGATAATAGTAAAAAGAATCTATGGAATAAAAACGAAGTAATAGTTAAATTTATAGAGGAAAAAGAGTTAGAGATGGCAGGTTTAGGAAGAGTATTAGTAAGAACATCTGGAACAGAACCAATAGTAAGAGTAATGGTTGAAGGAAAAGAGATGGCAACAGTGGACAGAGTAGCAAAAGAGATTGCTGAAGTTGTTGAAAAAGAGTTAATTTAGAAGAAATAACCGTTTTGTATTTAAAATAAGTATTTCTGTAAATTAAATATCTAATTTTAAGTATTTAAAGATGTGATTACTATTTTATATACAAAAGTCCATAAAAATGACTCTTTAATTTTAGATTTAAGACGTTCGTTTGAAATTGATCTAATTAGTAGTCGTATAGTTAAAAAATGATATATAAGGGTGTAAAAAGCCAATTAAGAGTATGTTTGTGAAATGTATTACAAATATGCTCTTTTTTTATTGTAAAAATTTATTTATAAAATATATTTAGCTATTTAAATATTAAATATCCATTGATTTCTTAAACTTTATAAGGTATATATTTGATTATATACAAACGTTTAGTTAAAAAGTTTAAAAAGAGGTGTTTAAGTGAATTTAGATAGTATTTATGATTTAAAAATAGAGGATATATCTTTAGGATATGTTTATAACTTAAAAAAGCAGAATTTTACTTGTATCTTTTGTGGTGAAACCTTTGATGAAGGGATAGTTTATGAGGATAATCATAATTTTATAACAGCAAAAAGGGCAATAGAACAGCATATAGAAAGAGAGCACAATGGAGTGCTAAAAACTTTGCTATCTTTAGAAAAAGATATAACTGGTTTAACAGAGATTCAAAGTAAAGTGATAACAGGACTTATGGAAAAAAAAGAGAGTAAAAAGTTGGCTGAAGAGATGGGAATATCTCCATCTACAGTGAGAACACATAAGTTTTATTTACAAAAGTTAAAAAGACAATCAAAAATATTTTTAACAATAATGAATTTATTAGAGCTTCAAGAGGAGGAAGTTGAATCTAAAGAGTTATTAAAAAATGAAAAACTAAATGAGGAGCTTTTAAAAAGTAGTTGTGAAACTAACTCTTTACATCCATTTTTTACACAATATAATTTGAAGTAACTGAGGAGGATCAATGGATTTGTTTTATGAGAAAAAGCAAGAGGCACTAAAAATAGAGTTAAAAGAGATAGAGTATTTGAAATATACATTAAATACACTTCTTTATTGGGATAAACTTATATATATGCCAAAAGGAGCTATTGGTTATAGATCTGAAATTATTCAATTTTTAAGTAAGGATATATATAATAGGTTTTCATCACCAAAATTTTTAAAACTTCAAGAGTATTTTGAAAAATCACCTAAGAAAAATGAAGTAATAGAAGCTACTTTAAAGAAAATAAAGAACAACTCTAACTTTGTTCAAAAAATACCTTTAAAAGAGTATGAAGATTATATGAACCTTATAACTCTATCTGAAGATATTTGGAAAAAAGCAAAAGTTGAAAATAGTTTTGATGAGTTTTCTCTATGTTTAGAAAAGATTGTAGCACATTTTAAAAATTTTACTAAGTATTGGGGATATAAAAAAACACCATACGATGCACTTCTTAGATACTATGATATTGATATAAACTGCGATGAGTTAGATATATTAATAGAAGATTTGAAAAAATTTATAATTCCATTGGTAAAAGAGATAGAAAAAAATAGCAGAGATAGTATAGCTAAAGATTTTAGTGGAGAGTATGATTTTAATAAACAGATGGAGCTTTCAAAATATATTTTAAGTATTACAGGTTTTGATTTTACTTATGGAAGGGTAGATTTAGGAGAGCACCCAACAACTTTAGCAGCTTCTCCAAAGGATGTAAGAGTGGTAACATCTTTTGATAAAAATGATTTGAAAGTTGGAATATATAACACCTTTCATGAAGCTGGAAAAGGGCTTTATGAGCAAGGTATAAGTGAGAATCTTTTGGGGACTCTTTTAGCAGAGGTAAGTTCTCAAGTTTTAGAGGAATCTCAAGCTAGATTTTATGAGAATATAGTTGGAAGAGATAAAAATATATCATCACTTATTTTAAAAAAAATAAAAGAACTATTTCCACAGTTAAAGGATAAAGAGGATATAGATTTTTATAGATTAGTTAATGAGGTTAAACCATCTCCAATTAGAATAGAAGCAGATGAGCTAACATATATTTTACATATAATTATAAGGTATGAGATAGAAAAAGATTTGTTAGAAGGAAGATTGGATGTAAAAGATTTACCAGAGCTTTGGAATAAAAAATATAAAGAGTATTTAGGAGTTGTACCAAAATCTTTTTCAGAAGGGGTGCTTCAAGACATACATTGGGCGAGTGGATATTTTGGATTTTTTCCAGTATATCTAATAGCTGAACTATACTCACATCAATTGAAAAAAACTTTAGAGAAAGAGTGTAATATTTCAAGTGAAAATATAGATGTAGAGAACTTAAAAAAAATAAATATCTGGTTACGAGACAATATATATTGTCATGGTGCTCTTTATAGTTCAAAGGAGATATTAAAGAGATTAACTGGAGAAAATCTAAGTTCAAAGTATTACATTGAGTATTTAAAAAGTAAGTATTATAAACTATACAATATAAAATAAATCAAGGGGGAGTGTATGTTAAACAAGTTGTTTTTAAAATTGAATTTTGGAGAAAAATTAAGAAAAAATCTATTTGTAATTTTACTAGTATCTTTTGGTGGTGCAATAATCTATGGTCTTCCATATTTTAGATATGACTACTATGATGCATATTTAGAAGCATACAATTTGAATAATACACAGATGGGAGTTTTTGGAAGTATATTCGGAATTTTTGGAATGGTTTCATATCTTTTTGGTGGTTATGTTGCAGATAGAATCTCAGTTAGAAAACTTCTTGTTTACTCACTTTTAGGAACTGGACTTGGGGGATTTGTACATCTATTACCACTATCATTTTATTCTTTAGTTGCTCTTTACGCATTTTGGGGATTCTCATCACTATTTGCATTTTGGCCAGCTTGTGTAAAGGCAGTGAGAATGCTTTCAGATTCTGATGGTCAGGGAAAAGCTTTTGGAATTTTTGAAGGGGGAAGAGGAGTTGCAGCAGCACTGGCTGCATCAGTGGCAGTTATACTTTTTAAGGTTGGAGTAAAAACTTTAGGAGTATATGTTGGTATGAGATATATAATAGTTTTTTATTCAGTTTTAACAATAGCATCAGGGGTTCTTGTTCACTTTAATATGAAGGATGAAATAATTAATAGTGGAGAAAAAATATCAATAGCAGATATAAAAAATGTTATTAAACTACCGGCAGTTTGGATTATAGCTATTGTAACATTTTGTAACTATGTATTTACATTATCACTTTATTATTTTGTTCCATATGCTACATCACTTCTTGGTATGACAGTTACTTCAGCAGCAATTTTAGCAGCAGTAAAAAGATATATCTCACCTGTTTCTAATGTTGGAGGGGGAGTTTTAGGAGATAAGATGGGAACAAGTAATTTACTATTCTTCTCTTTTATAGCAATGGCAGTAGGAGTTGCAGGAATTATGTTTTTACCACTAAATGGATCAATGCTTGTGATTGGAGCATTTGTGTTTCTATATATTTTAAACTATCTATTTTATCAAGTAAACTTTAGTTTATCTTGGGCTATGATGGAGGAGGGAGCAATACCTGATAAATACTCTGGAACAGCAGTTGGACTTATATCAACAATTGGGTACCTACCAGATATTTTTATATCATTAATGGCTGGAAAAATTTTAGATAGTTATCCAGGAGTTAATGGATATAGATATTTCTTTATGATTTTAATTGGAGTACTTTTAGTAGGAGCAGTTTTTGTAAAGGTTTGGAAAGCTCATTTAAATAAAAATAAAATTGAAGAACCTCAATTTGCAAAGGTGAACTCTTATGAATAGTGAAATTTTTAAATGTTTAGATGAAAATAGATTAAAAACACTTGAGGATAAAAAGAAGTATATATTAGAACTTTTAGAGTATGAGGATGAAGCTATTTTAAAAGCTAAAGGGATTAATCTGAATGAAACATCGAATGAGATTCTTTTTACAACTGTATTTAAAAGTATAGGAAAAAATGGAAGAGTTGTATTTGAAACTTTATGTGAAAATGGGTTCTTTGATAAAATTAATGAAAGTAAGAAGATACCAGAGATTTTAGTATTTGATGGAAAACTACAACCTATTTTTAGTTATAGTGAGTTTTTATTAGAAAAAATTTATGTGGAAACATCTTTAGATACAGATGGAGATGGAAAAAGAGATCTAATTGAAGTTTTTATAAGAAGACCTAAAGAGACTTTAAAAGGAATGAAAGTTCCAGCAATATACGTAGCAAATCCATATATGATGAGTTGTAACGAAGAGGTTTATAATAATATGCACAGTGTGGATAAAAATTTAAAAAAGTTTTGTGAAAAGAAAATACGGTATGAAGATATAAAAGTTAAAGAGTGTAAAAGTAAGTACTATTGTGAAAGTGAAAGAGTTAGTAAGGGAGAGGCAAAAACTTCATTGGCTCAAGATGAAAATTTAGATTGTATAACTGAGTGGTATAAGTATTTTAATAGTCGTGGAATAGCAAGTGTTTTCTCAGCTGGCCTTGGAACAAAGGGATCAGAGGGAATAAATTGTACAGGTTCAAAAGAGGAGAAGGAGTGGACTATTGCAGTTATAGAGTGGTTAAATGGTAAAAGAAAGGCTTATACTAATTTAATAGATAATATTGAGGTAAAGGCTGAGTGGTGTTCTGGGAAAGTAGCTATGTGTGGTAAATCATATTTAGGAACTTTAAGTATAGCAGCAGCTACAACAGGAGTTGAAGGATTAAAAACAATTATACCAGAAGCAGCTATATCTAATTGGTATAACTATTATAGAGTTAATGGAGTTATTGGAGCTCCACTGGAGTGGCAAGGGGACGATGCTGATCTTTTAACAAATTATTGTAGAAGTAGAGAATATAGTGATGATAATATTGAGTTGAAAAAAAGATATAAGAAGTCGATCTCTCAAATGATAGAGGGTGAGGCTAGAGAAAATGGAAATTACAATAGTTTTTGGGATGAAAGAAACTATTTGAAGGATATCAAAAATATAAAAGCATCGGTTTTTATAGTTCATGGGTTAAATGATTGGAATGTAAAAACTACTCACTGTAAACTATTGTGGGATAAACTAAAAAAATACAATATTCCATCTAAAATTATTTTACATCAAGGAGATCATATCTATATACAGAATTTAAAAGGTTTTGATTTTAATGATATTATGAATAGATGGTTAAGTTATTGGTTATATGATATACAAAATGATGTTATGAAAACAGTTCCAGATGTGATGGTTCAAAGTAATTTAGATAGTTTAGTATGGGAAAAATCACAAAATTGGCCATCAAAAGAGTATAAAGATAAAGTGTTTGCTGTAGATGGAGAAAGATTAGTAGATAACTTAAAGATAAAGAGTTTAGAGAAAAATGATAAAAGGATAGGGAAGTTTACAGATGATATAGATACTAGTGGGTTTATTAGGGAAATAAAGAATTATGGAGAGTGGAGAGATAGATTAGTTTTAGGAGAGAGAGAAAAGCATAGAGTTATTTATAAAAGTGAGGTTTTAGAAGAGGATAGAACGATTTCTGGGTGTGTGAAGATAGAGTTTAGTGCTAGTTCTAATAAAGATAGAGGGATATTGAGTGCTATGTTAGTGGAGATAGGAGAGAGAAGGCGACTTAGCGTGAAGCAAGTTATTACTGGAGAGGGAAAGATTAGTTTAGGGAGAAACGCAGGGACTATGGATGAGGTAGACTTTGTGCTTGAAGAGAGTCCATCTAAGTATAGAGTGATTACAAGGGGGCATATAAATATACAGAATAGGAAAAGTAGTTACTATAAAAGTAGAGTTGTTCCTAAGAGTTTTCATAGATATAGTTTTGAGATGGTGCCCACTCAATATACGTTAAAGAAAGGGAGTAGGTTAGGTCTTGTAATTTATGGAAGCGATGT
Source organism: Cetobacterium somerae ATCC BAA-474 (assembly GCF_000479045.1). Lineage (NCBI taxonomy): Bacteria > Fusobacteriati > Fusobacteriota > Fusobacteriia > Fusobacteriales > Fusobacteriaceae > Cetobacterium > Cetobacterium somerae. The sequence goes on along the minus strand of NZ_KI518118.1, from coordinate 485 downwards.
GGAGATTACACAAAGACCATTTCATAAGACAGTTTACTTTTTGGATGAGGGTAGTGTGAAGTTACATTTGAAGATAAAGTAGTTAAAAGTTGTAGAGAGATCTACAACTTTTTTTGTGGTATTTAATAGAAATATTCTTACTCTTTAAAAAAAATAGATATCCAACTTTCAAAGTAATTAGCGTTAAACTCAGCTAAAATGATAATTTTATTATCTTCATAAAAACTTGTTTTATTCTTATTAAGACTATTAATAAATTTACTATAAGGTGAGTCATCATTTGCTTTCAAATTATCAGAATTTAAAACTTTAAAAAAATTAGAAACTAAATAAGCGTGGGAAAAATTAGTATTGTCAATTTCTTTAAAAAGAGTATTTTTAAACAGATTAAAATCGCTAATTTTTATTTTTATATTACTTATAAGTTTATATTTTTTAGAATAAGTTTTAAGTTTTGTATTATATTTAGTTTGAACATAGTTGTA
>NZ_KI518117.1 GCF_000479045.1 Cetobacterium somerae ATCC BAA-474 | reverse complement strand
TAAGGGGATTAAAAAACAAAAAAATATTATTGTTAATATACAGAAAAAATGGTATATTATATTACGCTAAATATATTTATTATTGTTAATATACATATTTAGTATTATAAAATTATAGAGAGGTTTTTAATGGAAAAGAAGGTGAAAAAAGAAAAAGATGATATCGTAGAGAATTTTAATATAACATCTACAGGATCACTTTTAACAGATATAACAAAAATTGATATAAGATTAAATCAATTGCCAGATATTGAAGTTAGAGAAGTTATAATAAAAGAAACTGGAAATTTTTTAAATTTAAAAGATAATGTAATAAATATACCTGTCGAAATGATTGTTTTTCCATTTTTTACTCCTCAAAAACAAAATAAAAGAGTAAATTTTCAATATTCTTTTGAAGATTTGGGTGTTACTATGTATTGTACATTAGTAGCTAAAGATTCAAGAGATAAAGTATTTCAACCATCTATTTTTGAAGAAAAAATATATACATATTTAATTTCAACTTATGAAGCTAAAAAAGATTTAGATGATGAAGATGAATATATTGAATTTGAAATTTCAGACTTTATAGTTCATTTTTTAGGAAATAAAATGAATAGAACTTATTACACAAAAGTTGAACAAGCTTTAAAGAATTTAAAAAATACAGAATATCAGTTTATAGTTTCAAATCATACAAAATTAGGGAAATATAAATTTGAAGATGAGGAATTTAAACTTTTAACTTATCAAAAATTAAAAAAGGGTAAAAAAATATATTATAGAGTTACTCTTAATAAAAATATAAGAAAAAAAATAAGTGATAAAAGATATATAAAATATAATTCAAAGGCTTTAATGGAAATTTTAGCAAAAGATCCTATAGCTGGAAGAATTTATAAATACATTAGTAAAATTAGATATGAAAAGCAAGAAGATAGAATAAATCTAAGAACAATTGCTGCAATTATTCCATTAAAAACAGAACAAACAACAGAAAGAGTAAATAAAAATGGTGATACAAAAACTTATGTTCTTTGCAGAATGAAACAGGTATTAAAAAGAGTTGAAAAAGCATATGATGTATTAGTTGAGCTTGGATATGTAGAGTATTACAAATCATATCAAGATAAAAGTGAAGATACATATTATATAATTTATAAATTTAATAGTAAAAAAGATGGTGAATGTCATGTTTCATCATTTATAGAAAATTCAAAGTCAAATAAAACTAAAGAGATTACTTATTCAAAAGAGAAAGAGAGATATGTAGAAAAATCTAATTTTAATTCTGATGATATAGAAGAAGCTGAAATTGTTGAGATTATAGATGAAAAACCAAAAAAAGAAGAAAAATTAAAGATAGAGAGTAAAAAAGAAGTAAAAAAAGAAGTAAAAAAAGAAGTTGTAAAAAAATCTGAAAAAAATAATGAATTTATTTATCCAGATGAAGTAATAAAATATATTCAAAAAGCTAAGAAAAATATATATGTTTCAAGATCATGGGATAAAAGAACAGACACAAAGATAAAGAAAATTTTTATAGAAGAAGGAGAGATTATTCTAATTGAAGTCTTGAAAATTATATATAAAAATTTAAATTCTAATATTAAAACAACTTTAGTTCAATACATAAACGGTGTTCTAAAAAATCTCTTAAGTCAAGAAAATGATGTTTCAAAACAAAACTTAACTTTATTTAACAATATTGTTAAAGAAAAAGGATTAATAAGTAAAAAGAAAATAAATCAAGCGAGAAGAACAGTTAAAAAACCGGTTATAAATAGTTTAAAAGAATTGATTGATGAAACTGATATCTCTGTAGATATATTAAAGGTTTTTGACGAATATGATGAGTACGAAAAATTAAAAATTGAGGAGCAAGCTATTAAACTTTGTTCTCTAGAAGAAAATATAGATGTGAATTTTTTACTTACTATGAAAAGAAAATCAAAAAAAATCTATTTTAATACAATAAAAAAATATATTGAGAGAGTTATTAATGAGTAGATTTAACAAAACGTTAAATATGTTAAATCAGAGTGTATAAAATAGTTAAAATATCATAAAATACACAATTAAAGACTTAAAAATGAACATTTTTTGACAAAAAAACAATTCAAAATAAAAATTGACAAAATTTTGAAAATTAAGTATTCTATATTAGAATAATAGATTTAAACTTTATGTTTTTATATAATAATAAACAATAAATGTAGAAAGGTGAGTAGGATTATGGTAAGTAAAACAGTTGAAATTAAAAATGAAACAGGACTACATACAAGACCTGGTAACGAATTTGTAAGTTTAGCAAAAACATTTACATCTCAAATTGAATTAGAAAATGAAGAAGGAAAAAAAGTAAAAGGAACATCTTTACTAAAATTACTTTCTTTAGGAATTAAAAAAGGTGCAAAAATAACAGTTCATGCTGCAGGAGAAGATGAGAACGAAGCAGTTGAGAAGTTAGCTCACCTACTTGAAAATCTAAAGGACTAATAAATAGGACGATAGTTTAAAGTGTGAGAAGGATGGGGGTGACTCTGTCCTTTTTTTTGTCAAAAAATTAAAGTTTTGGGAGAGATAAAATATGAGAAAATTTGTAAAAGGTATAGACGCATCTCCAGGGGTAGCAGTAGGAAAAGTATTTTTATATAAAGAAGAGGAGCTTTTCATAGATAAAAGCGAATGCTCAAATATTGAGATTCAAAAAGAAAAGTTAATCGAAGGTAGAGAAAAAACTAAAGAGCAATTATTAAAAATTAGAGAAAAAACAGCTAGACAACTAGGTGAAGATAAAGCGGCAATATTTGATGGACATATAACATTATTAGAAGATGAAGATCTATTTGATGAAGTAACAGAGCTAATTGAAGATGAAAAAATAACAGCAGAAAATGCTTTAGAGCAAGGTATCAGCGGATATTGTGATATGTTAGCAAACTTAGAAGATGAGTATTTAAGAGAAAGAGCAGCAGATTTAAGAGATATAGCTAAAAGATGGTTATACAACATAGTAGGAATAGATATTGTTGATTTATCTTCACTTCCTGCAAATTCAGTTGTAGTAGCAAGAGACTTAACTCCATCAGATACTGCTCAATTAGACTTAAAAAATGTTGTAGCATTTATAACTGATATTGGTGGAAAAACAGCTCACTCATCTATTATGGCTAGATCTTTGGAGATTCCAGCAGTAGTTGGAACTGGAAATATAACTGAATTAGTAACTAATGAAGCTTCGATAATAGTTGATGCTTTAACTGGTGATGTTATAATTGAACCTACACAAGAGGATGTAGAAAAGTATTCAAAGAAAAGAGAGAAATATTTAGAAGAAAAAGAGTTATTAAAGCAATTAAAAGATAAAACAGCTACATCGAAAGATGGAATAACTGTTGGAGCTTGGGCAAATATAGGATCTCCAAAAGATGTTGCAGGAGTTCTAAGAAATGGTGCTAATGGAATCGGTCTTTATAGAACAGAGTTTTTATTCATGGCAAATGATAGATTCCCAACAGAGGATGAGCAATTTGAAGCTTATAAAATTGTTGCTGAATCAATGAAAGATGAAAATGGAAAATCATATCCAGTAACAATTAGAACAATGGATATAGGTGGAGATAAATCATTACCGTATATGGAGCTACCACATGAGGAAAATCCGTTCTTAGGATGGAGAGCTTTAAGAATATGTCTAGATAGACCTGAAATCTTAAAAACACAGTTTAGAGCGCTTTTAAGAGCATCAGCATTTGGATATATTAAAATAATGTTACCTATGGTAATTTCAATAGAAGAGTGTAGAAAATCAAAAGCTTTATTAGAAGAGTGTAAAGCTGAATTAAGAGCTGAAGGAATAAAATTTGATGAGGATATTCAATTAGGAATTATGATTGAAACTCCAGCTACAGCATTTAGAGCTAAATGGTTTGCACAAGAAGTTGATTTCTTCTCAATAGGAACAAATGACTTAACTCAATATACATTAGCAGTAGATAGAGGAAATGAGAGAATATCTCACTTATACGATACATACAATCCAGGAGTTTTAGCAGCTATTAAAGCAGCAATAGATGGAGCTCATGAAGGTGGAATCTCTATATCAATGTGTGGAGAGTTTGCAGGAGAAGCTAGAGCAACAGCTTTATTATTTGGAATGGGATTAGATGCATTCTCAATGTCAGCTATTTCAGTTGCAAAAGTAAAGAAAAATATAATGGCTATCGATAAAGCTTCAGCAGAGGCGTTAGTTGAAAGAGTAATGTCAATGAGTACAACAGAGGATATATTAGCAGAAATAGACAAATATAATGAAGAGCTATTAGGATAATACTTTCTAAAAAAGGTGAAACAATGTTTCACCTTTTTTTGTTTTTAGAGTATACTATTGTAAAAAAGTAATAGGGAGAGTGTTATGGGATTAAAAGATTTTAAAATAAAAGTTTCTAAAGAAAATATTCTACATAACTATCACTATTTAAAAAAACTTAGAAATAAAGAGATAATAGCTGTTGTAAAAGCTAATGCTTATGGGCATGGAATAGAAAATATAGTTAGATTTTTATCAGAAAACGGTTGTAAATATTTTGCAGTAGCTAGAGAGTGCGAAGCTGAAAAAATATTAAAGTTAAAAATAGAAAACATAAATATTATTATTTTAGAAACAATAGATGAAATAGAAATTTTAAAAAATAATAAAAATATTCATATGGTAATAAATAGTTTTAAAGATCTTTTAAATCTTTTAGATAAAGGAGTTTCAACACAACAATTACATTTAAAATTAGATTTTGGATTTGGAAGAAATGGAATTTTAGAAAAAGACTTTTTTAAACTAAAAGAGCTAATAAGAGAAAAAAATTTAAAATTTAAGGGTCTTTGTACCCATGTTTTTGCTGCAGATTATGATGATATGATTTTAATAGAAAAAAGATTTTCTCAGATGTTAAAAGAGTTAGGAGATGAGAGATTTGAGATTATTCATATGCAAAATAGTGCTGGAGTTATTTCAATAGAGGGTGAATTTTGCACTCATATACGGTGTGGAACTATTTTATTTGGACTTCAAGAAATAGGATACTATGATCCATGTATAAAAAGAGCTTTTAAGCTAAATGGTAGAATATTAGATGTAAAAGATATAGATGATTTAAAATATATAGGATATGAAAAAAAAGAAAATTTAAATATAGGAAAATATAGAAAAGTAGCAAAAATTCGTTTAGGTTATGGAGATGGCTTTTCAAAAAGAAGTGAAGGTATTATGTCTATAATCAATAATAAAAAGTTTAAAATAGTTCATATCAGTATGGATAGTTCATTTATTTTAGTTGATGATTCAGTAAAAGAAGGGGATAATATTGAAATATTTCATGATTTAGAAGAAAGTATAAATCATTTAAAAGTTCCTCATTATGAATTTTTATCTTGTATAAATGACAGAATAAAAAGAGAATTAATATGACTATAAACAAAAATAAAATTTTATTTTAAAAAAATATTGACATTTTTTTTCAAATAAGATATTATACAGCAAACCATCAAGAGAGACCGAGGGACTGGCCCGATGACGTTTCAGCAACCTACCATTATGGTGTGGTGCTAACTCCAGATAGATGGGAGAAGTAGAAGTCTTGTTTACTTACTCTCATCTTAATTAAATATTAAGATGGGAGTTTTTTTTATACGGGAGGATAAAATGATTACTTTAGAAAGAGTGAATAAAATTTATAATAATAAGTTTCATGCTGTAAAAGATGTTTCTTTAAAGATTGAGAAAAGTGAAATATTTGGAATTATTGGATTAAGTGGAGCTGGAAAATCCTCTTTAATAAGATTATTTAATGGGTTAGAGCCATTGACAACAGGAAAAATAGAGATTGAAGGAGTAGATTTATCAAAACTTTCAAAAAAAGAACTATTAAATAAAAGAAAAAAAATTGGAATGATATTTCAACATTTTAATCTATTAAAATCTAGGACAGTTAAAGAAAATATAGCATTTCCTTTAGAAATTGATGGTTGGTCAAAAGTAGAAATTGATGTAAGAGTTAAAGAACTTTTAAAGTTAGTAGAACTTGAAGATAAAGAGGAATTTTATCCGACTCAACTCTCTGGAGGACAAAAACAAAGAGTTGCAATAGCTAGAGCCTTAGCTAATAATCCAGATATTCTCTTATCAGATGAAGCAACATCCGCTTTAGATCCAAAAACTACAAAGTCTATATTAAAACTAATTAAAGATATTCAAAAAAAAATGGGATTAACAGTTGTCTTAATAACTCATCAAATGGAAGTTATTAGAGAGATTTGTGACAGAGTAGCTGTTATGTCAAATGGTGAAGTTGTAGAAACTGGAAAAACATATGAAATATTCTTAAGTCCAAAAACAGAGATTACAAAAGAACTAATATCATATGTTCCACCTCAAGAAAAAGAGGAGATTGATTACATAAAAAAATCTGGAAATAAAGTTATAAAATTAATGTTTTTAGGCTCAGTAGCAGGAGATCCTATATTATCTAAAGCTGTAAAAAAGTTTAATATAGATATAAATGTCTTAGGTGGTGCAATTGATCTTTTATCAACTATGCAGGTAGGACATTTAATGGTTGAATTAATAGGGGATATGGATAAACAAAATGAAGCAATAGCTTGGTTTCCAAGTTTAGATGTAGGAGTGGAGGTTATTTACGATGGTATTTAATATGTTAATACAAGCGACGATAGAGACAATATATATGGTTTTATTATCTGCTGTGGTTTCATTAGGAATAGGATTTCCTTGTGGAATTTTAGCAGCAATTACATCAGATGGACATATATTTGAAAATAAGGGAATAAATAGAATTTTGAATGGAATTATAAATATAACAAGATCATTTCCTTATATAATTTTAATGATTTTATTATTACCACTATCTAGACTTATAATAGGAACGACAATAGGAAGTACAGCAGCAATAGTTCCTCTTTCTATATCGGCAGCTCCCTTTGTAGCAAGAATAGTTGAAAATTGTGTTTTAGAAGTGGATAGAGGAGTAATAGAAGCAAGTGAAAGTTTAGGAGCTAATAATTTTACAATAATAACTAAAGTAATGATTCCAGAATCGTTACCATCTCTAATCCAAGGAATAACACTATTAGTTATTAATTTAATAGGTTTATCTGCAATGGCTGGAGCTATTGGTGGTGGTGGACTTGGAGATTTAGCTATCAGATTTGGTTATAATAGATTTAAGTTAGATATAATGATTTATTCGGTTTTAATTATTATAGTTTTAGTTCAAGGAGTTCAATTAATTGGAAATTTAATATCAAATAGATTGAAAAAAAATGGGAGGTAGTTATGAAAAAATTAGTTTTAGTATTAGGTTTATTAGGATCAGTTATAAGTTTTGGGGCAAAATTAAAAGTTGGAGCTTCTCCAGTTCCTCATGCACAACTTTTACAATTAGTAAAAGATGATTTAAAAAATGAAAATGTAGAATTAGAAATAATAGAATTAACAGATTATGTAACACCAAATTTACTATTGGATTCAAAAGAGTTGGATGCTAATTTTTTCCAACATAAACCATATTTAGAAACTTTTTCTAAAGAAAAAAATTTAAAATTAGTATCAGCAGGTAATGTTCATGTAGAACCTTTAGGAGTTTATTCTAAAAAAGTTAATAAAATAGAGAATTTAAAAAAAGGTGGAGTGGTAGCAATACCAAACGATCCAACAAATGGTGGAAGAGCTTTAATTCTTTTACATAATAATGGTATTATAAAATTAAAGAATCCTCAAGATTTATTAGCTACAGAGTTTGATATTGTAGAAAATAAAAATAATTTAAAATTTAAGTCTTTAGATGCTGCTCAAATACCAAGAGCATTAGAAGATGTTGATTTAGCAGTAGTAAATGGTAACTATGCAATCGAAGCAGGACTTAATCCTTTAACAGAAGCTTTAATAATTGAAGGAAAAGAATCACCTTATGCTAACTTAATAGCTGTAAGAGAGGGAGATGAGAAAAAAGAGGATATCCAAAAATTAGTAAAAGCTTTACAAAGTGAAAAAGTAAAAGTTTTTATAGAAAATACTTATAAAGGTGGAGTAGTTCCAGCTTTTTAGAATAAAATAAAAAAGTGAGTTTTCAAACTCACTTTTTTATTTTATATCTAATTTGCAAACTTTCCTACATTTAACTTTCTTTTTTGTACAAAATATATCTTCTGAATTACAATTAGGACAAAAATCTAAATCTTTTTTTAATGTGGGAATAAAAGTTTGACCACAAGAGTTACATATAAATTGACAATGAGGAGTTTTAAAATCTCCTCCCTTTAATTGAATTCCATATCCCATAATAAGAGCTTCGGTTATTTTAACTCTTGCTGAATTAAGTATATTTTGAAAAGTTTGTCTTGAAACTCCCATTTTTTCAGCACACTCTTCTTGAGATAAATTTTCTAAATCTTTAAGTCTAATTGCTTCTAATTCTTCAATTTTTATATTATTAAAATGAATATTACAATTTTTACTTCCCTCAGGGATAAACTTTGTTTCATTTGGAATAAATTCTACACTTCTAACTTTAGTAGGTCTAGCCATATTTATTTTCCGCACTTACAATTACAAGAGTGTCCATGTCCATGATGATGTTCGTGGTGATGCTCATGACTATTACATACTGCTTCTCCGTTAACTAGTATATGTTTAAAGAATCCATCAGCTATATCGTCACAAAATCCTTCTAGGCCAGAAAAAACTTTAATATCAAGAGATTTTAAGTTATTTAAAGCTCCTTCACCAATTCCACCACAAGCTACAAATTCAACGCCTAATTCCTTTAATTGTCCAGGAATAGCTCCGTGTCCATTACTTTTATGGTATTCTTTATTTGTACCATCATAAACAAAAAAACCTTCTGCTCTTCCAAAATGTTGACTAATTTTGTTATTTTCAGAAACAACTGCAATTTTCATAAAAACACCTCTTTTTTTAGTTATTGGCATATGCTATAATTAATATTAATTTTTTTTAGTAAAAAAGTCAAGAATTATTTTTTTAAAATTGACTGTTACGATTATTTTTGATAATATACATATATAAAAATGGTATAAATTAAAGGGAGTATAATGAAAACTGATTTATTAGTAATAAAAGATGAGTTAAAAAAATATGCAAAAACAATATCGAAACTATTTGCAATGGATGTTGGGATTTGTGATAAAAATCTTATAAGAATAACAGGAAGTGGACCTCAAAAAATAGGTGAAAAAATAAGAGGAAGAGCTAATAAAAAAACATTAGAAACCAAAGAAACAACAGTTATTTTAAATCCTAGAGAGGATGAGATTTGTAGTGGTTGTTCAGAAAAAGATTGTTGTTTAGAAGTATTAGAAATATCAACTCCAATAATGTATGAAGGAAAATTAATCGGTTTAATAAGTTTAGTTTCTTTTGATGAAAATCAAAAGAAAAGAGTTTTAGAAAATTTAAAAAATTATTTAGATTTTGTTGAACAAATGGCTGAACTGATAAGTATAAGATTTATTGAGTACAATGAAAGTTTAGAAAAAACAGAAAGAGAAAATGTTCTTACAACAATATTGAATACAATTCAAAAAGGTGTTTTGAGATTTAATAGTGAGGGGATAATAACAAGTATTAATAATTTTGCTTTGAAAAAGATAGAATCAGATAGTAGAATTCTTGGGAAAAAAATACAATTAAGCTCACAAAATGATTTTCTTATGGAAGAAGAGATATATAAATTGAAAGTTCAAGAAAAAGAGTTAACAGTTCTTGGAAAAATATTACCTTTTGAAGCTTTTGGAAAAAATGAAAAAATTTTTATTTTTGATGATATGAATAAGGTAAATGATGGAATTAGAGGCCTAGTTGAAACATCAAATAGTGTTTCATTAGAAAATATAATAGGTGATTCAGAGTTTACTAATCTATTGAGAGAAAGAATAAAACATGTTGCACCTTCAAAGTCAACGGTGTTGATAACAGGAGAAAGTGGAACAGGAAAAGAGCTAGTAGCGAGAGCTTTACACTATCATAGTTCAAGAAGAAATGCCCCCTTTGTTGTTATAAACTGCGCAGCAATTCCTGAGTCTCTTTTAGAAAGTGAACTATTTGGATATGTGAGAGGAGCTTTTACAGGTGCTGACAAAAATGGGCGTATGGGAAAGTTTGAGTTAGCAAATGGAGGAGTTATATTTTTAGATGAAATTGGAGATATGCCTTTATATTTGCAAGCTAAAATATTAAGAGTACTTCAAGAGAGAAAAGTAACAAGAGTAGGTTCAAATAGAGATATAGAGTTAGACATTAGAATTATTGCAGCAACAAATGTAGATTTAGAGAAAAAAATTCTTGAAAAAGAATTTAGAGAAGATCTTTATTATCGATTGAAAGTTATTCCTTTTGAAATAGCACCTTTAAGGGACAGAAGAGAGGATATTTTACCAATAACAAAAAATCTCATAAAAAAATATAATAGAATAACTGAAAAATACATAAGCTTTATTGATATAGAAGTAGAAAAGTTATTTTTAAATTATTCTTGGCCAGGAAATATAAGAGAATTAGAAAATGTAGTAGAGTTTATGTTTAATCTTTCAGATAATAGTGATATTTTAAGTTTATCCACAGTTCCTGAAAAGCTATTAGAAAATAGAAGAATAAATAATGAAATAGTTGTAGAGAAAAAAGAATCAAAAGATGTATCTTATATGGAAGATTTTCAAGTTGTGGAAAAAAGTTACATTGAAAAAGCACTCAAAATTTTTGGAAGAGATACAGAAGGAAAGAAAAAAATTGCAGATAAAATGGGAATAGGATTGACAACTTTATATAGAAAAATACAGAAATATAATATTTAGAATTTTCAAAATGAAAAAAACTATTTTCAAAATGAAAAATTTTTCAAAATGAAAAAAATAAAAATTAAATTTATATAAATATTGTTAAACTATATTTAAAGTTTACAGAAAATAATACAAAAAAAAATAAAAAATTACATAAATTTAATAAAAATATCTATTGGAATGAAAATTGCTTATTATATACTTGTATATTATAAAATAATTAGGTATTTAAAGGAGGAATTGAGAGTTATGATAGATAAAATTTTAAGTATTTTAAATGAAGAGATAGTTCCAGCAGAGGGGTGTACAGAACCGATAGCTTTAGCATATATAGGAAGTAAATTAACATCAATATTAGGTGGAGTTCCAGAGAAGGTTGATATCGCTTTATCAGGAAATTTAATAAAAAATGTTAAAAGTGTAAAAATACCAAACTCAGAAGGAATGGTAGGAATAGAGGCAGCTGTAGCTCTTGGAACAATTTTAGGAGATTCTAAAAAAGAGTTAATGGTTATATCAAGCGTTGATAAATCAAGATTAAATGAAGTTAAAGAGTATTTAGATAATAAAAAAGTTGTAGCTACTAAAATAGAAGGGGATGTAAAGCTTCATATGAGAGCTACAGGAGTTTTAGGACAAGATACAGTTACAATAGAGATTAAAGATTATCATACAAATATTGTTAAAATAGAAAAAAATGGTGAAATAATAAAAGGTGCATCTTGTGACGAAGTTGTTACTGGAGATATGATGACAGATAAAAGTTTTTTAACTGTTGAGTTAATCCATGATTTAGCTAAAACTATAGATTTAGCCTTAATTGCTCCAATTTTTGAAAAGGTTATAGCTTATAACTCAGCTATAGCAAATGAAGGTTTAAAAAATGATTATGGAATAAGTATGGGTAAAAGTTTATATGAAGGTATGCAAGAGGGAGTTTACGGTAAAGATTTAAAAAACAAGATTGTAAGCTTTGCAAGTGCTGGAAGTGATGCAAGAATGAACGGGTGTTCTATGCCAGTAATGACAACAAGTGGAAGTGGAAATCAAGGTATGTCTGCATCTTTACCAGTTATAAAGTACTGTGAAGAAAAAGGATTAACACATGAGCAATTAATAAGAGGACTATTCTTTTCACATTTAACAACAATACATATAAAATCAAACGTTGGAAGATTATCAGCATATTGTGGAGTTGTTTGTGCTGGAGGAGGAGTAGCAGGAGCTTTAGCCTTTTTAGATGGAATGCCTTTAGACAGAATAGATGCAGCAATTGAAACAACTTTAGCAACATTATCAGGAATGCTATGTGATGGAGCAAAGAGTTCTTGTGCAACAAAAATAGCGAGTTCAATTGGAATGGCATTTGATTCATACTATTTATCTAAAAAGAAAAAGAACTTTGAATATGGAGAAGGAATAGTTGGTAAAGATGTTGAAGCAACTTTAGCCAATGTAAAGGTTTTAGCTCATGAAGGATTAAGACAGACAGATGAAGTTGTTTTAGAAATAATGTTAAATAACTAGTTTTAATATATGGTTTTAGGAGGAAAAATGAAAATAATAATTATCGGTGGAGTTGCCGCTGGAATGTCAGCAGCAGCAAAAGCAAGTAGACTTAACAAAGAAGCAGAGTTAGTAATTTATGAAAAAACTGAGGTTGTTTCATGGGGAGCTTGTGGGCTTCCATACTATGTTGGAAACTTTTTTGAAAGTCCAAATAATATGATAGCAAGACCAGTAGAGAAATTTATAGAAGCTGGAATGAACATAAAAATAAAGCACGAAGTTATAGCAATTGATGTAGATAAAAAAGAGGTAACTGTTAAAAATTTAGTAACAGGTGAAACTTTTATAGACAATTATGATAAATTAATGGTAGCTACAGGAGCTCATGCAATAATGCCACCAATTAAAAATTTATCTACTAAAGGTGTGTATACTTTAAAAGATTATACAGATGGAATAGTCTTAAAAGAAGAGATGCTAAAAGATGAGAACCAAGATATCGTTATAGTTGGAGCTGGATATATTGGACTTGAAGTAGCAGAGGCAGCTAAACATTTAGGAAAAAGAAGTGTTAGAATAATTCAATTAGGTGATAGAGTTCTTTTAGAAAGTTTTGATAAAGAGATAACTGATGTTATGGAAGAGGAAATAAGAACTCACGAAGGTGTAGAACTGCACTTAGAAGAGATTGTACAAGAGATTGTAGAGGAAAATGGAAAAGTTGTAAAAGTAAAGACTAACAAAGGGGAATACCCAGCTGATATAGTTGTTGTATCAACAGGAGTAAGACCAAATACAGCTTTCTTAAAAGAAACAGGAATTGAAATGTTAGGAAATGGAGCTTTAGTAATAGATAACCATGGAAGAACAAGTATTGATTCAATCTACTCAGCAGGAGATTGTGCAACAGTTCCTCATTTAGTAAGAAAAGAAAATGTGTATATTCCTCTTGCAACAACTGCTAATAAAATTGGTAGAATAGTTGGAGAAAACTTAGCAGGAGTAGAAACTGAGTTTCAAGGAACTTTAGGATCAGCAGCAGTAAAAGTTATGGATGTAGAGGCTGGAAGAACTGGAATAACAGAATCTGAAGCAATAAAAATGGGAATAAACTATAAAACTGTATTTATAAAAGATAAAAATCAAACAAACTATTATCCAGGTAGAGAGGACATATTTGTAAAGTTAATTTATGATGCAGATACAAGAGTTCTTTTAGGAGGACAAATTGCAGGTAAAAAAGGCGCAGTTTTAAGAGTAGACTCTTTAGCAACAGCGATTTATGCTAAGTTAACAGTGGATGAGATTGGAATGATGGATTTCTGTTATGCTCCACCATTTGCTAGAACTTGGGATGTAATGAACGTAGCTGGTAATGTAGCAAAATAAAATAGGCTTCAATAAAAATTAAAATATAGAAACGGGAGAAAAAAAAACAATGAACAATGTATTTTTTGAACAATTTTTAATGATTAGTGATTTGAAAACTGTTGGTTTCTTAGTAGCATTATTAGTAATTTTATTTCTAATAAATATGTTACCAAAGAAAAAATTTAACTTTTCAGCAAAAGTTATGGTTGCAACAGTTGTTGGTTTAATTTTAGGATTAGCAATTCAATTTGTAGCTGGATTCCCAGAGAATCCAATGAATTTAACATTTGTAAAAGAGACAACACTATGGTATAGCTTACTTGGTGGAGGATTTATATCTTTAATTAGAATGTTAGTTATTCCATTAGTTATGGTATCAATCATACATGTTATTATTAACATGAAAGAGGATGCGAATTTAGGAGATTTAGTAAAGAAAAGTTTAATTATTACTTTAGTAATGGTTGCAATTTCTGTAGGTGTTGGATTACTTTTAGGAAATTTATTTGAAGTTGGAAAAGTTTCAACTGATGCAGTACAAGCTGTAGCAACAGAGGGTGGAAGAAAAATCAGAGAGGTTAGCAATATTGTTGATACATTGAAAGCTCTTATTCCTTCAAACCCAGTTGAAGCAATGGTTAAGTTAAATATTGTTGGATTAGTTATATTCTCAGCAGTTGTTGGAGTAGCAGCAAAGAGAATGTCAAAGAAATATATGGATACTGTAAAGCCATTCTTTGATTTAATAAATGCTTCTCAAAAAATTATAGTATCAATGGCAATGAGTATTATTAGATGGATGCCTTTAGCAGTAGTACCATTATTAGCAAACACAATTGCACAAAAAGGTATTGGAGCAATAGCAGAAGTAGGAAAATTCATAGCAGTTTTATACTTAGCAACAGCAGTTATGTTTGTAATACAGATGATAGCAGTATCATTCTTTGGATTAAATCCATTTACATATGTAAAGAAAAGTATCTCTTTAATGATTTTAGCATTTACGTCTAGATCAAGTGTTGGATGTTTACCAGTAACAATTTCAACATTAACTAATAAACTAGGTGTTAGTGAATCAACAGCAAGTTTTGTTGCAAGTTTTGGTACAACAGCAGGAATGCAAGGTTGTGCAGGAATATTCCCAGCATTAACAATTGTATTTGTTACAAATATGAGCGGACATCCAATTGATGCAACATTAATAGTAATGTCTATAATTGTTGTGGCAATTAGTTCATTAGGAATTGCAGGAATTCCAGGAACAGCAACAATGGCAGCTTCAGTTGCTTTATCAGGAACTGGATTAGCAGCTATGTTCCCTCTAATTAACCCAATCTTAGCAATCGATCCTATTATCGATATGCCAAGAACAATGTTAAACGTAATTGGATCAGTTACAAACGCATTAATGGTTGATAAGAGTTTAGGAAACTTAAATCATGAAGTTTATCAAGATGCAGAAGCAGGAAATGAAGCAAACTCTTCTGAGATTGAGTAATAATAAAAAAAGCCACCTTCAAGGTGGCTTTTACTTTATCTAATTCCATGATATAACCTATAGAATTTACCTTCTAATTTTAGAAGTTCTTTAAATGAACCAGATTCAACAATATTATCATCTCCCAAGACATAGATTTTATCAAAATCTTCAAGGATACTAAGTCTATGAGTTATTGCGATAACAATTCTATCATTATATTCCTCTTTTATATTTTTTAAAATAGATTTTTCATTGATAATATCTAAGGCATTAGTTGCTTCATCTAAAAGAATCAAATCAGGATTTTTTAAGAATAACCTAGCCATAGCAATTTTTTGTCTTTGTCCAGAGCTTACATGTACTCCACCTTCACCAATTATAGTATTTTCCTCTTGAGGAAATTTGTCAAAAATTTCATAAACATATGATTTTTCAATTGCAAAGTTTAATTCCTCTTCAGTACAATTTTCTTTTACAAGAGTGATATTATCAATTAAACTTCCATTTATAATATAATCACTTTGATCTACGATTCCAAGTCGTTCTAAATATGTTTTAAAAGTTATTTTATTTAATGGAATATTATTAATTAAAATCTCCCCATTTGTAGGAAGTAAAGCTCTTTTTAAAAGAGAAGCAGTAGTACTTTTACCAATTCCACTTTCACCAACTAGAGCTATTTTTTCTCCTTTTTCTATTTTTAAATTAAAGTTTTGTAAAATAGATTTCTCATCATAAGAAAAGCCTATATTTTTAAATTCAATTGAAGTGATAGGTTCTATTAGTGGTATATCTCCATCCATTCTATTGTTAAGATTTATAATTTCAGTAAATCTATTAACTCCAGATATTCCTTTTTGATAGATATCAACAAGTCCAACCATTCTCATAATTCTAAGTCTAAAACGATCAACTAAAAGCAAAAAAGATAAGATAATTCCCATTGTAACTCCATCTTTTATGTATAAATAACCTCCAGCAAGAATAATTATAAGTTGAGTTATATTGGAGTAAAAAGTTACTCCTGAAACAATTAAGCTAGATGGAATCATATTCTTCTTTTCACTTTCTAAAAGAGTATCATTTTTTTCAAGAAATCTTTTTTGAGCATAACCTTCTAAATAGTTATCTTTTAAAAAAGAGATAGTTCTCAAAATATCATGAAGATTAGCAGATAATAAACCTGAATTTTTTCGAACACTTCTATGACCAGCTTTCATTTTTTTATTTTCCTTATAAACAAAGATTAATGTTAGTGGTAAAGGAAATAAAGTAATTAGTGAAAGTTTTAAATCAAAATCTATCATTATAAAGATAGAAGCAATAATAGTTATAACTGAAAATATAAAATCCTCTAATCCTCTATGACAAAGAGTGGAAACACTATCTAAGTCATTAATAACTCTAGAAATTAAATCACCACTTTGATTTTTTTTAAAAAACTCACTAGGTTGATTTAAAAGTTTTTTTAATAGATCATTTCTCATACTTTGTTTTATTTTACTTCCCATTAATTTTCCGTTTGCTTGAGAATTAACGGCAAAAAATAGACGCAAAATATAAAGAATAATTAGTATAATAGAAAATTTTAACAGTAAATCAATATTTTTAGATGGAAGAGCATCATCTATTAAATTTTTAATTAAAAGTGGTGAGTAAACATCAATAGCAGTCATAGCTAATCTCACACCTAAAAATAGAAGAAGAAGCTTATTTTCCTTTTTTAAATAGTAAATAAGAGTTCCAAAAGATGTTTTTTTCATAAAAAGTTCTCCTTAAAATACATTTATTTCTAAATTAATAGTAACTTTTTTTATACCTAAAAGTCAATACTTCATGATATAAATAATATAAATAATAGATGATAATGTTATAAATTTTAGATAATTTGATTGAAATTTGTACGATAAAGTGTTAATATTAATTAGATAAAAATGTAATGGTTCAACTTGATTAAAAGGGAATTGAGTGAAAATCTCAAACGGTCCCGCCACTGTATAGAGGATGAAAACAGTAATACCACTGAGGATATAAACCTTGGGAAGGGCTGTGAGTAGGATGAATCTAAGTCAGGAGACCTGCCATTATTTAGAATTCTGCGAGGACAGAGAAGGTAAAGGTTTTTACACTTCTCTTTTAGTATTTTCAAAAGGGAGGTTTTTTTTATTGGTGAGAAATTTTAATTTAAAATAAAAATAAAGAAAAATAATACAGGGAGATTAATGATGAACTTTTACAAAACTATGGAAAAGGGCGCGATTATAGCAGCACATTTTGGAACGACACATGAAGACACAAGAGAAAAAACAATAGATATAATAAATAAAAAATTAAAAAATGAGTTTGATAAATTAGATTTTTTTCAGGTTTATACATCAAGAATTATAAATAGAATACTTTCAAAAAGAGGTATTGAAAATTTAAATACCACTCAAATTTTAGAAAAACTAGTAGAGCAAGGATATCAACATGTAATTATTCAACCAACATATATAATAAATGGAACTGAAATGGAAGCTTTAAAAAGAGAAGTGGATATGTTTTCTGATAAATTTGAAGATATAAGAGTTGGAACTCCATTATTAACAGAAGTAGATGATTATTTTAAGTTAATTGAAGTAATAGAAAAAGAAGTTGGAGTTTTAAAAGAGGATGAAGGAGTTGTGATGATAGGGCATGGCACAGAGCATCCTGCATTGTCAGCTTATCCAATGTTAGCTTATGTTACAAAAGACTTAGAAAAACCTATATACATAGGAACGGTAGAAGGATATCCAGGGCTAGATAATGTAGTAAGAGAGTTAAAAAGAGATAATAAAAGAAAAGTTACGTTAATGCCTCTTATGTTTGTAGCTGGAGATCATGCTAAAAATGATATAGCTGAAGATTGGAAAGAATCATTGGAAGAGAATGGATTTGAAGTAGAGGTAAATTTAAGAGGTTTAGGTGAAATTGAATCTATTCAAAATATTTTTATAGAGAGAGCTAAAAAATTAGAGAATTCTCAACCAGAGGATATACTAGTAAAAAAAGCTGAGTATGCTAAAGGAAGAAAAGCTTCTCATTAATTGGAAGAGTTTAACTCTTCCGCTTTTTATTAAAAGGAGAAATTATGAAGAAAATATTGTTACTATTTTTACTGATAACTACTTTAAGTTTTTCTAAAGAGAATGTAAGGGCAGTTTCAACATCACAGTTTACAACAGAAATTTTATTAGCTATAGGAGCGGAAAATCAGATTTTAGGAACAGCTTATTTAGATGATGAAATACTTCCAGAATTAAAGGAGAAATATGATAAGATACCAGTTTTATCAAAAGGAGCTCCAACTAAAGAGCAATTTTATGCTTTAAATCCTAACCTTTTAACAGGATGGAAATCTATAGCAACTCCTAAAAATTTAGGAACAGTAGAGGAACTAAAGGAAAATGGTGTAAAAGTTGTGTTTACAAAATCTCAAGATACATCTAAAATTGAGGATATATATGACGATATATTGATGTTCGGAGATATTTTTAATTTAAAAGATAATGCTAAAAATGTTGTTGAAAATATGAAAAAAGATATTATTAAAGTTACAGAAAATAATAAAAACAAAAAAAGTATCAAGGTTTTTGCATATGATAGCCAAGAATCAGCACCATTTGTAGTTGGAGGAAGTGGAATTGGAAATACTATGATTGAAATAGCTGGAGGAGAAAATATTTTTAAAGATACAAATTTCTCATTTGGACTTGGAACATGGGAAAAAGTATTGGATGAAAATCCAGAAGTTATTATAGTTATAGATTATGGAAATATAAGCTATAAGAATAAAATAGAATATTTAAAAAATAACTCTCCAATATCTCAATTAGAAGCTGTTAAAAACAATAGATTTATAAGAGTTCCATTAAGTTATATATCGGCAGGAGTTAAGGTTGGTAAAGGTATTGAGATAATTTCAAGTGGATTAAGAGAGGAAAAAAAGTGAAAGTAAAAGATAGAAATATAATTATAATATCTCTTATTTTAATTATAATTTTAGGAACAGTAGCAGTAACAATTGGAAGTGTTTCTCTATCTCCAATTCATGTTTGGAAAATATTGGCAAATAAACTCTCAAATAAAGAGATTTTTTCTATTGAATGGAAAAAATCAACAGAGATGATTGTTTGGAACTTAAGAGTCCCAAGGGTTATTTTAGCTTTGTTAGGTGGTGCAGGATTATCTTTAGTTGGAATTTTAATGCAAGCATTAACAAAAAACTCTTTAGCAAGTCCATATATTTTAGGAATATCTTCAGGAGCTAGTACAGGTGCAGTAATCTCCATTGTATTGGGAAGTATTTTAGGAATATCCTTTTCACCAGGTGTTGGAGCTTTTGTTTTTGGGACCTTCACAGCTTTTTTAGTTTTCTATTTAGCTGGAAATGGAGGATATTCGAGTACTAAATTAGTTTTAATAGGTGTGGCTGTATCCTCTTTATTTTCTGGAATTACAACATTTTTAGTAACAACTGCTAAAAATGAATCTCAATTAAGGGGAGCTATGTTTTGGATTTCTGGAAGTTTAGCAGGTGCTAGATGGGAAAGTTTAATGACACTATTTTTAGTATTATTGATATCGGCAATTTTAGTTATATTTAAATATAGAGAGTTAAATATTTTAATTGCAGGAGATGAATTAGCAGAAACCTTAGGTGTCGATGTAAAAAAACTGAGATTTTTTATTGTAATTATATCTACTTTTTTAACTGGATTTATAGTTTCTGCAACAGGAGTAATTGGATTTGTAGGATTGGTAATTCCTCATATATGTAGAGGATTAGTTGGAAGTAATCATAAAAGATTAATTCCATGTGCAATACTTTTAGGAGCTTTATTTTTATTAGGAACAGATACTTTAACGAGAGTTATGTTTAAAACACAAGAGATTCCAATAGGGGTTGTAACATCTATGCTAGGTGCCCCATTTTTTATGAGTATGTTAAGAAAAAATAGCTATAATTTTGGAGGATAATTGTGATAAAAATAGATGATTTAGATTTTAAAATAGAGAAAAGAGATATTTTAAAAAATATTAAATTAAATATAAAAGAGAAAAAGTTTATTGGAATAATTGGTGAAAATGGTTGTGGTAAAAGTACACTTTTAAAAAATATATATAGAAATTATATTCCTAAAAAGAATAGTATTTATGTAGATGGAATAGAATTAAATGATTACTCTGTAAAAGAGTTATCTAAAAAAATATCTGTTTTAAGTCAAAATCAAAAGATTATTTTTGATTTTACGGTTAAAGAGATAGTTGAAATGGGAAAATATAACAAGAGTTCTTTATTTTCAAAAAAAGATTACGAAAAAGATATTGATGAAGCTTTAGATAAGGTTGGAATGAAACATTTAAAAGATTCTAGTTTTTTAACTCTTTCTGGTGGGGAGATGCAGAGAGTTTTAATAGCTAGATCTATAGCACAAGAGAGTCAAGTGTTATTATTAGATGAACCAACAAATCACTTAGATGTAAGATATCAATACCAAATTATGGATTTAGTGAAAAGCCTAGATAAAACAGTTGTTGCAGTAATTCATGATATAAATATAGCAAGTCGTTACTGTGATTATATTTTTGCCATAAAAAATGGTGAAATAAAATACGAAGGAACACCAGAAGAGGTAGTTGTATCTGAAAAAATAAAGGAGATATTCCAAATAGAGGTAGAAGTGATTAAACACCCTTTAAATAACAAGCCAATAGTCATTTTTTTATAGATTCTTTGTGAAAAAAGCTAATTGTATTCAGAAAAAATACAAAAAAAATAAAAGCTAGACTAAAAAGATAAAAATATGGTAAAATTTATAAAAATTTATAAAAATACTAAAAAATAAAGAAAAGAATGGTGGATTATGAAAAAAGGGAAAAAATTAGTCATAGGTATTTTAGTCTTTTTAGTAACATCAATTTTTTATAGAGAGTTTACATTAAAAAATAACGAGGCTAAAAATAACGAGGTAATTGAAAATAAAGAAACAGTAAAGAATGAAGAGGTTGTTGAAACTGAAACTCTAGCTATAGAAAAAGTTGAAGTTACAGAAAAGAAAGTAGAAGAAAAAATTGTTTCTACTCAAGAAAATTCAACTAAAGTAATAGAGGAAAAAGTTACACAAAATTTAGCAGAGGAATCTACTTTAGAGGATTTAGAATTAGAAAATAAAATTGCTAAAGAGTGGGATGATCAAGAGGGACAAGAGTTAGCCGATCTTGATAGCAGTATTGACTTAGAAGAAAAAATTGTATTAGAAAATATGGAATATGTGATTAAAAAAGGAGATACTATTTCAGATTTATCTAAAGAATATAAAATAAAAACTGACTATATCTATGCAAATAATATTGATAAAAACTTAAGAGTTCTTCAAATAGGGAAGAAGATTAATATTCCAACAGAACCTGGAATATTCTACTCAATTAAAAAAGGAGACACTTTTGAAGGGTTGTCAAAGAGATTTGAAGTGGATGTTAAAACAATAAAAGAAGATAATGAGATTGATAGACTTTTAGTTGGAGCTAAAATCTTTTTAAGAGAACCTAAAGTTTCAAGATACTTAAGCAGTTTTAAGCAAGAATATGTTAAAAAAACTAACTTAGGTACTTTTTCTAATCCTTTAATGGCAATGAGTTTAACAAGTAGTTTTGGTTCAAGAAAACATCCTGTATTAAAGAAAGTTTTAAATCATGCAGGTGTAGATTTAAAAGCTAAAACTGGTACAAAAGTTGTTTCTGCAAGAGAGGGTGTTGTATCTTTTGCTGGAAGAGCTAGTGGGTACGGAAAACTTATCATAATAAAACATTCAGATGGTTATGAAACAAGATATGCTCATCTTAGTCAAATAGATGTTAAGAAAGGTCAAAAAATATCTCAAAATCAACATATAGCTTTAAGTGGAGCAACAGGAAGAGTAAGTGGTCCTCACTTACATTTTGAAATAAGAAAAAATGGAAAAATAGAGAATCCATTGACGTATTTAAAATTTTAATAAAATAAAAAATCCCCCGAATAAGTTTGGGGGATTTTATTTTTTGATAAAAGGTAAAGGGAGAAGTACAATGATTTCAAAAAATAAAAGTATAGCTATAGTTTCAGTTGGAATTTTAATTTTTCTTTTTTGTTTCTCACTATTTATAGGGAACTATGAAATAGATTTTATCAAGGGGTTAAATTTGCTTTTGGGAAATGGAAATAAAGATTTATTAGAGTATAAAATAATTTGGAATTTAAGAATACCTAGGGCAGTTATGGCAATAATAATTGGGATGTTATTAGGAAGTAGTGGAGCTATAACTCAAACACTTTTTAGAAACCCTATGGCAGATCCATATATAATTGGAATATCAGCTAGTGGTACTTTTGGAGCGGTTATAGCCTTTTTACTAGGACTTTCAGAGGTATATTTTGGTGTTTTTGGCTCGATATTTTCTTTTATAACATCATTATTAATTTTTAAGCTTTCTAATAGTAAAAGAGGAAGTTTAGATTTGTCTACTCTTTTAATAATAGGAATAGCTATTTCAGCTCTCTTAAGAGCAGTAATCTCTTTAGTCATGTATATTGTTGGTGAGGATAGTTTTAGAGTTGTTCTATGGACTATGGGGTATTTAGGAGGAGCAGATTGGAAAAAAATAGTAATTCTTTTGGTTCCACTTTTATTTTCATTAATATATTTTTATATAAATAGATATAATTTAGATATAATTTTACTTTCAGATGAAGAGGCTCATAGTCTAGGGATAGATATAAAAAAATTTAAATATAAAGTATTAATGATTTCTACATTTATGGTGGGATTTTCAGTAGCCTTTACAGGAATGATAGGTTTTGTAGGTCTTATAATACCACATTTAGTGAGAATTATATTTGGAAGTAGTAATATAAAGTTAATTCCACTATCAATGTTATATGGGGGATTATTTCTGTTACTGTGTGATACGATTTCAAGAGGAGTATTAACAACTATGGAAATACCAATAGGAATTGTAACAGCTATATTTGGAGCTCCATTTTTTATATACTTAGCTTTTAAAAATAGAAGAGGTGTGTAATGGAAAGTTTAAAATTAAAAAATTTAAAATATTCATATGGAGATTATAAAATTTTAAATGATATAAGTTATAATTTTTTTCCAGGAGAACTTGTAGGTATATTGGGAGCTAATGGTTGTGGGAAAAGTACTTTATTAAAAGTTATAATGGGCTTTTTAGAAAAGGAAGAGGGAGAAATTTATTTAGATAATCTAGAAGTTGAAAAACTTTCAAGAAAAGAGTTTGCTAAAAAAATCTCTTTTATAGCACAAAAATCCAATCAAAATTTAAATTTTACAGTACTAGAGATATTAAAACTTGGAAGAGTACCTCATATAAAAAATAGCTTTAAAGGTTTAGATTTAGAAGATGATAAAATAATAGATGAAGTTATAAAAAAATTAAATTTACAAGAGTATTTAAATAGAGATATAAAAAGTTTAAGTGGAGGAGAGTTTCAAAGAATTTTATTAGGAAGAGCATTTATTCAAAATAGTGAGGTTATTTTATTAGATGAGCCAACATCAGCTTTAGATATAAATTATTCCTTAGAATTTTTAGAACTTTTAAAAGAAGAGATTAAGGCTAAAAGTTTAATTGGAATAATTGTAATACATGATATAAATCTAGCTTCATTATTTTGTGATAAAATTCTTTTTATAAAGGATGGAAAAATACCAATATCAGGGGAGCCAAAAGATGTAATAAAAAAGAAGTGGTTAGAAAAAGTATATAATTTTACACCAGAAATTTTAAATTTAGAAAATAATATATATATATTACCAAAGCGAGGTAAAAAATGAAGAACTTAATTTTATTATTTTTGATGTTATCTTTAAAAATATTTTCATTAGATATAGTTGATAACTATGTGGTAGGAGAGAAGGGTGAAAAAATTTTGTTAAAAGAATATAAAAGAATAGTTATTTATAATTTTGGAGCAGTAGAAATCTTATATAAACTAGGAGCAGATAAAAATATTGTGGCTATTGCAAACCACAGTAAAAAAATATGGCCACAGGAAAAAACTCAAAAATTACCTTTAGCTGGAAGCATATCTAAGCCTTCATTAGAAAAAATTTTATCTTTTAATCCAGATTTAGTTATTTTTAATGTTATGGGAAATGAAAAGAGTGGATTAGAAAAGTTTAATATACCTTCAATAACTTTTTCAAATAAAAATTTAGATGATATTTTAAAAAATACATTAATTTTAGGAAAATTAGTAAATAGAGAAAAAGAGAGCAAAGAACTTGTAGAGGAGTTAAATAATAAATTGAAATATATAAGAGAAAACTTTAGATTACAAGGGAAAGCTGTAGTTTTATATTCAGATTCTCCACCTACATCTTTTGAAAAAAACTCTCTTCCTGTAGAGATTTTAGAAACTTTAGGATTAGATGTAATAGTTCCAAAAGTAGGAAAAAAACCAATAATATCTTCAGAATATATTTTAAAAGAAAATCCAAAATATATTATAGGAACTAGAGGAGTAAAAAATATTGATGGAATAAAAAATAGCTTAAAATTAATTGAGGAAACAGATGCTTATAAAAATAAAAACATACATGTTATTGATTCTAGTGAGATACTTAGAGCATCACATAGAGTTTTTGATGAAATTGAAAAAATATATGTAGAATTAAAAAAATAAAAAAGTCAAAAAAAGTTTTTTTGCCATATTTTAGCCATAAAACTTTGTTAGTATATTTGTGTAAAGACAAAGAGAAAACTTAGGAGGTATAAAAAATGAAAAAATTTTTATTAGTATCTATGATGGCTTTAGGATTAGGAACAGTAGCAATGGCAAAAGGAAATAATGGACACAGAATGTCAGCTGATGGAATGGGACATAACAATGGTGGAAAAATGATGGTTGGTCAGTGTCAAACAAATGAAGAAAAAGCTTTAATGAGAGAAAAAATGAGAACAAATCCAAAACTTCAAGAGGGAAGAATCAAACTTCAGGAAAACAAAGTAGCTATGATGAAAGAGATGGCAAAAGAGAATCCAAATTTTACAAATATTGAAAAAATAAACAAAGATAGAGCTAACATCCAAGCTGAGATGAAAACAGAGCAAATGAAAATGAGATATGAGATGTTAAAAACAAATAAAACAACAAATTAATTATCAGAGAGCAAGGTTAATACCTTGCTCTTTTTTATTGAATAATATATACTTTAATTATAAATATTATTAAAAATTTGGAGGGTGAGATGTTATATTATATAAAAGCTGGAGGACCAATACTATATGTATTACTTATTTTATCAGTGGTTTCTTTAGGGGTAATTTTTGAAAGGTCTTTGTGTTTTATAAAAAATAAAACATCAGTAGATTCTATGTTTAAAAAAGAGATAAAAGAACTTTTAATAGATGGAAAGTATAATGAAGCTATAGAGTTTTCGAAAAAAGAAAAAGGTGTAGTTGGAAAAACTTTAACAAAATTTTTAATCCGTTATTGCTTAGTTGGAGATTATAAAAATAGTGATGAACTTTTAAGAGAGATTGAATTAGAAGAGATGGATATATTAGAAAGAAATACATATATTTTAGGAATTATTGCATATACAGCTCCTATGATTGGACTTTTAGGAACAGTTACAGGAATGATTCAAGCCTTTGGAAAAATTGCAGTTTCTGGAACAGGGGATCCCAATGCTATAGCAGGAGGAATATCTCAAGCTTTATTAACAACTGCAGGAGGACTAATAATAGCTATACCGTCAATAATAGCTTATAATATATTTAATAAAAAAATAGAAAAAATGAGTTTAGAAGTAGAAAAAATAGCTACATTTATAGTAAATATAGTGAAGAGGTAAGAATATGAAAAGAAGAACAAAAAGAAGAAGTTTGGCAACTCCAGATTTAACACCTTTAATTGATGTTGTTTTCCTGCTTTTAATTTTTTTCATGTTAGTTACAACTTTTGACAAGTATAGTGGATTTAAATTAGAGCTTCCTAAGGGTGGTGTGGTTTCTGAAACATCTAAGGGTGTATATGAATTAGTTATAGATAAAGATGAAAACTATTTTCTACTAGTAGATAAAACTTCTAATCCTATTACCTTAGAAACTTTAGGAGAAAAAGTAACTAATATAAATGAGATAACAATAAGTGCAGATAAAAATTTGAAATATGAAGTTGTAGTGAAAGCTATTGGAGCTTTAAAAAGTAGTGGTGTTGATAAAGTGGAGCTGAATTTTTATGAATAAATTTTATATTCTATCAGCTATTTTGCATGGTATAGTTATATTTTTTCTATTTGGATTTGCAAAGGATGAAGAGTTAAAGTTTAAAGAGAAAAATACGATGATAGTATCAGTAAAAAATAGAAGAGCAGTTAGTAATAATAGTAATATTAGCTCAGTAAAACAGAGTGAACAAAAAGAAGAGGTTCAAGATGAAAAGGTTATACCTGAAGAGAAGCCAGTAGAAGAAGAAAAAACAAAGGAAAAAGTTAAAAAAATAATAAAAAAAGAAGAGGTTAAGAAAAAAAAGTCAGAAACTAAAAAGTCAGATAATAAAAAGAAAAAAACTAATTCTAATAAAGTAAAAGAAAGCTACAATGAGTTTGAAGACCAAAATAGATTTTTACAAGGAGAGGATGGAGTATTCACAGCGATATCATTAGATGGTATAGAATATGAGATATTAAAAGAAGTAGATCCTCAATATCCTATAAAAGCGAGAAAAATAGGATATAATGGAGTTGGTAGTATTAAGGTTAATTTTCTTGTAGATATTGATGGTACAGTAAAAGATGTAAAGTTTATATCTGGTGAAAGTAAGTTTGGATTTAGAGAAGAAGTAGAGAAGGCTTTGAGGAAATGGAAGTTTAAGCCAATTATATACAAAGGGAAGATAATTAAAGTTCATTTTGAAAAAGAGTTTAAATTTAAAAAAAATTAATAATTAGGTAGAGTCTAGACACAAGATTAAAACTCTACCTATTTTATATTTACAGAAAGGGGGATAATAATGGATTTTAAATTGGGGTTAGATCAAAGTTTAAAATTAAATCTTTCTTTAGAGATGAAAATATCTATAGAGATTTTAAAAATGAGTTTAAAAGAACTGAAAGAATACTTGGAGAAAGAAAGTGTAAAAAACTCAAATATAGAGATTATTTTTCCAAAATCTAATTTTTCAAAAAATGAAGATTATGAAAATTTTATTGAGAATATAGGTGAGGAAGATGAGAGTTTAATAAGTTATTTAGAGGAGCAAATAATTTATTTAGAAATAAAAAGAGAAGTTAGAGATATTTTAGAGTATCTAATAAATAATTTAGATGAAAGAGGTTATTTAATCTCTAATTTAGAAGAGTTAAGGAAAAATGGTGGTTTTAAATTAAATATATTTAAAGATGCTATAAAAATTTTACACACATTAGAGCCTATAGGAGTCGGTGCCACTAATCTTATAGAGTGTTTAAAAATTCAACTTGAAAATAAAGGCATTTTGACTGATACATTATCTAATATTTTAGATAAAAATTTAGAGGATATTGCAAATGCAGATTTAAAAAAAATCTCTTTAGAAAGAGATATTCCATTAGCTAAAGTTAAAGAGTATATAAATACAATAAAAAATTTAAATCCTAATCCTGCGAGAGGTTTTTATGTAAATAAAAAAACAGATTATATTATTCCAGATTTGTTTGTAGAGACAAATAATGAAGAGCTTATTGTAAATTTAAATGAATCAGGGATTCCAAAAATAAGGTTAAAAAACGAAAACAAAAAAGATCAAATATTAGCTTTGGCTTTAGAAAGAGGTTTGATAAAAAGACAAGAAACACTCTTAGAAGTTGGAAGATATGTTTTAAATTATCAAAAAGAATATATTCTTTTTGATAAAAATTTAAAAACATTAAAAGTTAAAGATATTGCTTACAGCTTAAATCTTCATGAATCTACAATTTCAAGAGCTTTAAAAGATAAATTTATAAAAATAAATGGGAAAATAGAAAGTTTAAAAAAATATATTGTTTTAGATGATAAGGCTGAGCTAATAAAAAGAGAAATTTTAAAAATTATTGAGAGTGAAGATAAAAATAATCCTTTATCAGATGAAAAAATTTTAATAAAACTTATGGAAAAAAATCTACTAGTACAGAGAAGGACAGTAGGAAAATATAGAGAGGAGCTTGGAATTCTATCTAGTAGAAAAAGAAAAAAATAGGTAATAAAAAAGTATTTATGCTATAATAGGCACTAAAGATTATTTTTGTATTAAATATATGAATTTTATAATTGAAGAGGTGTACCTTAAATGAAAAACCTAAGTGATTTACAGAAAAAAGATTTAGAACATATCTTTCACCCATGCTCACAAATGAAAGATTATGAACAACTTCCTCCTATGGTAATAGTAAAAGGAGATGGACTATACGTAGAAGATGAATTTGGAAATAGATATATGGATTGTGTTTCAAGTTGGTGGGTGAATCTATTTGGACATTGTAATCCAAGAATAAATGCAGCTATAAAAGAGCAAATAGATAAATTAGAGCATATAATTTTTGCAAATTTTTCTCATGAAGCAGCAATTGAATTGGGAGAAAGATTGACAGCTGTCGCACCAAAAGGATTAAATAAACTTATATTTACAGATAATGGTTCTTCAAGTACGGAAGTAGCTATAAAATTGAGTTTTCAATATCATGTTCAAACAGGAAATCCACAGAAAAAAACATTTGTTTCAATAGATGGGGCGTATCATGGAGAAACAATTGGGGCTTTAGGTGTTGGAAACATGGATAGATTTACAGATGTTTATAAGCCGCTTTTAAAAGAAGGAGTAAAAGTAAAAGGACCAGATTGTTTTAATTGTTCTTTCGATAAAAAAAGAGAAAATTGTAACGCAGAGTGTTTCGTTTACATGGAAGAATATTTAAAAGAAAATGGAGATATAATTTCTGGAGTAATAATTGAATCAATGGTTCAAGGTGTTGCAGGAATGAGAATATATTCGCCAATATATTTAAAAAAATTAAGAGCATTAACACAAAAATTAAATATTCACTTAATTGCAGATGAAATAGCAATGGGATTTGGAAGAACAGGAAAAATGTTTGCTATAGAACATGCAGGAGTTAGTCCTGATATTATGTGTGTTGGAAAAGGTTTAACAGCAGGATATTTTCCAATGTCTATAGTTTTAATAACAGATAAATTATATGATGCATTTTATGCAGATTATTCAGAAGGAAAATCATTTTTACATTCTCACAGTTACTCAGGAAATCCTATAGGATGTAGAATAGCTGTGGAAACTTTAAAAATTTTTCAAGAGGAAAATATTTTAGAAGTTATAAAAGAAAAAGGTGATTATTTAAGAAAATCTGCTACAGAGAAATTAAAGGATATCCCTTATTTTGGAGAATATAGACAAATAGGATTAATTGGAGCTATTGAATTAGTTGGAATTCCTGGAGAACGAGCAGGATATGAAATATACAAAATAGCCTTAAAAAAAGGAGCTATTTTAAGACCATTAGGAAACATTGTTTATTTTATGCCACCCTATATAATTAAAAGGGAAGAGATAGATAAAATGTTAGATATCTTCAATGAATCACTTAGGGAGTATCTAGAGACAATTGAATAAAAGGGGAATATGATGGTTATAAAAAAGAAAAAATCAATCCGTGAGCAAGTATATGATTATCTAAAGGATGAAATTGTAAATGGAAAGATAAAAGAAGGAAGTAGAATAGTAGAAGAGGAATTTGCAGAAAAGCTTAATATAAGTAGAACACCTTTAAGAGAGGCAATTAGAATGCTTGAATTAGAAGGGCTTATTGAGGCAAGAGAAAAGGGTGGGGTAACAGTACCAAAAACCACTAAAAAGGATGTAGAGGAAGTAGTAAAGATTAGAATAGCTTTAGAAACAGTTATCTTTGAAGAACTATTTGAAAGAGTGACAAAAAAAGATATTGAAAGATTAGAGGAAAATGTAGCTAAAGCAGCAGCTATAGTTAATGATGAAGAGAAATCTTTAGAAGTTTTTAAATACTTCTCTGAATTTAATAAAATACTTTATAGTATTTCTGATCTTCCAAGAGTGGTAACTTTAATAAATAATTTGAATCTATATTTAAAAAAGTTTAGAAAAATATCAGCTGAAAATAATAATAGAAGACTAAGTGCTCATAGAGATCATGCTAAGATAGTAGAATTAATAAAAGCTGGTAATAAAGAAGAAGCCATAGCTGTAAATAGAAAGCATCTATTAGAGGCTAAAGAGTTCTTAATAAAACAGGTTGAAAGTTAAAATCAGAAGAAATTCTGATTTTTTTTTGGAAAAGTAGTTCACACTGTACTAAAATTATATTTTTTACCATATTAAACATACAAAAAATAATTTGACAAATATAAAAAATGTTGTATACTTTAGTGTAGATAATAAATTGTATACAGAATACGGGACACCGGATACCAAGGAGGATATTTTGAAAAATAAAGTTAAAATAACAGAAACTTGTCTAAGAGATGGACATCAATCTCTAATAGCCACAAGATTGACAACTGCAGAGATCCTTCCAATTGTAGAAAAAATGGATGAAGTTGGATATCATGCATTAGAGGTTTGGGGAGGAGCCACTTTTGATGCTTGTATTAGATTTCTAAATGAGGATCCTTGGGAGAGATTAAGAGAGATAAAAAAGAGAGCAAAAAATACAAAGTTACAAATGCTATTAAGAGGGCAAAACCTTTTAGGATATAGACACTATGCTGATGATATAGTAGAAGAATTTGTAAAAAAATCAATAGAGAATGGTATTGATATAATTAGAATATTTGATGCTTTAAACGATACAAGAAACTTAAAGGTTGCAGCAGAAGCTACTAAAAAATATGGTGGGCACTGTCAGCTTTCAATTGCTTATACAATAAGTCCTGTTCATACAACAGAGTACTATAAAGAGTTAGCAAAAGAGATGGAAAGTATGGGCGCTGATTCAATTGTTATAAAAGATATGGCTGGAATATTACTACCTGAAACAGGATATAACTTAATAAAAGAGATTAAGTCAGTAATTAATGTACCATTAGAATTACACACTCATGCTACAAGTGGAATAGCAAGTATGCTATATTTAAGAGCTGTAGATGCAGGAATTGATATTATAGATACATCAATTTCAACTTTTGCAGGAGGAACAGCACAACCAGCAACAGAATCTATGGTTAGAACTTTTGAAGGTGGAGAAAGAGATCCAGAACTTAATTTAACACTTTTAAAAGAGATTGCAGAGTACTTTAAGCCAATTAGAAAAAAATATATGGATGAAAAAGTTTTAAATATGCAAGCTTACTTTGTTGAGCCAAGTATTTTAGAATATCAGCTACCAGGAGGAATGTTATCAAATCTAGTTTCTCAACTAACAGCTCAAAAAGCAGCTGATAAATATGAGGATGTTTTAAAAGAGATTCCAAGAGTTAGAGAGGATTTAGGATACCCTCCATTAGTAACACCGTTAAGTCAAATGGTAGGAACACAGGCAGTATTTAATGTACTGACAGGGGAAAGATATAAAATGGTTCCTAAAGAGATAAAGGATTATGTAAAAGGTCTATATGGAAAATCTCCAGCACCAATGTCTGAAGATATAAAGAAGAAGATTATAGGAGATGAGCCAGTATTTACAGGAAGACCAGCAGATCTTTTAAAACCTGAATATGCTGAAATAGCAAAGGAGATAGGAGATTTAGCAAAATGTCCAGAAGATGTTTTAATGTATGCTATGTTCCCACAAATTGCTAAGCCATACTTAGAAAATAGAAATAAACCTAAAGTAGAAAAAGAGTACAGAAATATAAATATAATTTTTTAGTTGAAAGGAGAATGATTTATAAGAATGTTTAAAGGAGCAATATCACTTATAACGTCTCTTGAAATAACTTTAATAAGTATGCTAGTTGTATTTACAATATTAGCTATATTAGCTTTTGTTCTTTCTCTGTTTAAATATATTCCAGCAGAAAAAGTTCAAGAGATAAAAAAAGCTACACCAGCAGCAGCACCAAAAAAAGTTGAAAGAGAAAAGTTTGATCCATCTAAAATAACAAGTGAAGAGATGAGAGTAGCAATGATGGTAGCATGTATAGAGGCAGCTGGAGAAGATAAAGATGCCAATGTAAGAGTTATAGGAATAAAAGAATTAAACTAAATAGGAGTGTAACTAAAGATGATAAAAGTATATAAAGTTAAAATTGGAGAAAAAGTATACGAGGTAGAAGTAGAATCAGTTAAAGAAGTAAATGGGACAATATCAACACCAGCATCAACAACTGCAGCACCAGCTGCTCCAGTATCTGCACCAGCAGGAAATGGAACAAAAGTTGAAGCACCTATGCAAGGTTTAGTAGTATCAATAGAGGTAACTCCAGGAGCTAGAGTAAAAGCAGGAGACACTTTACTAATATTAGAAGCTATGAAAATGGAAAATCCAATCGTATCACCAGTTGATGGAGTAGTAGAGTCAATTACTGTAAATAAAGGTGACACAATTGATGGTGGAGTAGTAGTAGCAACAATAGCTTAATAATAATGAACGAAGTAGAGAGGAGTTAAAATGGAGTTTTTAAATAATCTATTTGCAACAACAGGAATTGCAATGATGACAGTAAATCAAGGGATTATGATATTAGTTGCCTTATTCCTATTGTTTTTAGCAATAAAGAAGCAGTATGAACCATATCTTTTACTTCCAATAGCTTTTGGAATGCTATTAGTTAATCTACCAGCACCAGTAAGTGAAGGAATAATGGATAAAGATGGACTTTTAAATATTTTATATCAAGGAGTTAAATATGGAGTTTATCCTCCGTTAATATTCTTAGCAATTGGAGCAAGTACAGACTTCGGTCCGTTAATTGCAAATCCTAAGAGTTTACTTCTTGGAGCAGCAGCACAACTTGGAATTTTTGGAGCTTTCGTAGGAGCAGTTCTATTGGGGTTAAATGGTAACGAAGCAGCATCTATCGGTATTATAGGTGGAGCAGATGGACCAACAGCAATTTACTTAACTTCAAAATTAGCACCACATATGTTAGGACCAATAGCGGTTGCAGCTTATTCATATATGGCGTTAGTACCAGTAATTCAACCACCAATTATAAGATTATTTACAACTAAAGAGGAAAGACAAATAAAGATGACTCAGCTTAGAACTGTAAGTAAGAGAGAAAAAATTCTTTTCCCAATAGTAGTAACAATAGTAGTAACTTTAATAATTCCATCAGCAATTCCGCTAGTAGGAATGTTAATGTTTGGAAACTTAGCTAAGGAGAGTGGACTTGTTCCAAACTTAGTTGAACATATAAAAGGAGCTTTAATGTATATAATCACAATATTTATTGGATTAACAGTTGGAGCTACAACAAATGCAGAAGCATTTTTAAATCTTGCAACAATAAAGATAATAATTTTAGGACTTTTCGCTTTCTCTTTTGGAACGGCTGGAGGAGTAATCTTTGGAAAGGTTATGTGTAAACTTAGCAAAGGTACAATAAATCCAATGATAGGAGCAGCAGGAGTAAGTGCTGTACCAATGGCAGCTAGAGTTGTTCAAAAAGTAGGACAAGAGGAAAATCCAAGTAACTTCTTACTGATGCATGCAATGGGACCAAACGTAGCGGGAGTTATAGGTTCAGCAGTAGCAGCAGGAGTGTTACTAGCAATGTTTAAATAAAAATAAATTGGAGGCCAGGAGATGGAGATCAAAGTAAAAGCAGTGGCAGGTACTCTTGAATCGAGTGATATGTACGTAATAATTGAGCCAAATGCTACAGGAATTGAATTAGAAATTGAAAGCGTTGTAATGGGACAATACGGAGATGACGTTAGAAGAGTAATTTTAGAAAGCTTAGAAGAGCTTGGAGTTACTTCAGCTAAAGTTTTAGTTAATGATAAAGGGGCTATTGAGCCAGTAATCAAAAGCAGAATCCAGACAGTTGTTACAAGAGCAGCTCAACAAAAATTCACTTGGAAGTAGGAGGAAAAAAATGAAATTAAGACGTTCGATGCTTTTTATTCCAGGAAATAATCCAGGAGTAATAAAAGATGTACATATATATAGACCAGATTCAATAATGTTTGACTTAGAGGATGCAATTGCTGTAACAGAAAAGGATTCAGCTAGATTTTTAGTTTACAATATGTTACAAAAAATGAGACCAGTATATAAGAGTTTAAATATAGAAACTGTTGTAAGAATCAATGCTTTAGATACAGAGTATGGAGTAGAGGACTTAGAATTTATTGTAAGAGCTCAGCCAGATATCATAAGAATACCTAAAACAGATACACCAAAAGATGTTTTAGATGTTGAGGCTCATGTAGAAAGAATTGAAAAAGAAGCTGGAATTCCAGTTGGAACAACAAAGTTAATGGTAGCTATAGAGAGTCCTTTAGGAGCTTTAAATGCTTACCAAATTGCAACTTCTTCAAAGAGACTAGTAGGAATGGCTATTGGTGGAGAGGACTATGTAACTAACTTAAAAACAAATAGATCTCCAGAAGGTGTAGAGTTGTTTACAGGAAGAGGATTAATAGTAATGGCAGCTAGAGCAGCAGGAATAGACGCTTTAGATTCTGTTTACTCAGATGTAAATAATGATGAAGGATTTATAAAAGAAGCAACAATGATTAAGCAGATGGGATTCTCAGGAAAATCATTAATTCACCCAAGACAGATTGAGTTACTTCATAAAGTATATACTCCTTCAGATATTGATATAAAGAAAGCTAAGAAAATTGTAGATGCAACAAGAGAAGCTTTAGAGCAAAATAAAGGTGTATTTACAGTGGATGGTAAAATGGTAGATAAGCCAATTATTGAAAGAGCTGAACATGTTTTAAGACTAGCAAAGGCAGCTGGGGTAAGATTAGGAGGAGACGAGTAATATGATAAATAAAAGAGTTGACGAAAATCTTTTAAAAACAATAAAAGGTTACGGAGAAAGAAAAGCATATAAAGCTCCATTTACTAATCAACCTGAAGGATCTGTTAATGAAAATACAGAATCTTTAAAAGGTGCTATAAAGAGAACTAAAGTTGTAGATTCTTTAGAAGAAGCTATAAGAAATTCAGGATTAAAAGATGGAATGACTATATCTTTCCACCACCACTTTAGAAATGGTGATAAAGTTTTACCAATGGTTTTAGATAAATTAGCTGAGATGGGATTCAAAAACCTAAGAGTAGAAGCTAGTTCATTTACTAAAGCTCATGAAGGAATTGTAAAGCATATTAAAGCTGGTGTAGTAAATAGATTAGGTTCAAGTGGATTAAGAGGAGATTTAGCAAAAGAGATATCTAATGGAATGTTAGGGGATTACCCAGCAGTTATAAGATCTCACGGAGGAAGAGCAAGAGCTATTGTTGAAGGAGATATAAAAATAGATGTAGCGTTCTTAGGAGCATCATCATCAGATTGCATGGGAAATGCTAACGGAGTAAAAGGAAAATCACTTTGTGGATCATTAGGGTATGCAAAGGTAGACGCAGCTCATGCTGATAAAGTAATCATAATAACAGATACTTTAGTTGACTATCCAAATAGCCCAATGAGTATTCCACAAACACAAGTTGATTATGTTGTAGTAGTTGACGAGATTGGAGATCCAAATGGAATAATGTCTGGAGCTACAAGATTTACATCAAATCCAAAAGAGTTATTAATGGCTAAAAAAGTTTTAGATGTAATGTTAGCATCAGGATACTTTAATGATGGTTTCTCTATGCAAACAGGTTCAGGAGGAGCTTCATTAGCAGTAACAAGATTTATAAGAGAAGAGTTATTAAAAAGAAATATAAAGTGTAGCTTTGGTTTAGGGGGAATAACAAAAGCTTTCGTTGACTTATTAGAAGAGGGACTAATGGGACAGCTTTATGATACACAATGTTTTGACTTAGCAGCAGTTGAATCAATAGGAAGAAATGAAAAGCACGTAGAAGTAAGTGCTGATTTCTATGCAAATCCATTTAACTGTTCACCAGCTGTAAATAAGTTAGACTTTGTTATCTTAAGTGCTTTAGAAGTAGATAAGGATTTTAATGTTAACGTTATATCAGGTTCAGATGGAGTTATTAGAGAAGCTTCAGGAGGACACTCTGATACAGCAGCAGCAGCAAATGTATCAATTATAGTTGCTCCATTAACAAGAGGAAGAATACCTACAATAATTGATAAAGTAACAACTGTAGTTACTCCAGGAAGTACAGTTGATGTAGTTGTAACAGACTATGGAGTAGTTGTAAATCCAACTAGAACTGACTTATTAGAAAGATTCCAAAAAGCTGGAATTGAGCTAGTAACTATGGAGAAATTAAGAGAATTAGCAAACTTTATTGTTGGAGAGCCAAAAGAGATAGAGTTTGAAGATCAAGTTGTAGCTGTTGTTGAATATAGAGACGGTAGCATAATTGATGTTGTTAGAAAAATAAAAAGATAATAGGGTATAGAAATCAAAATTCAAAAAACATATATAAATTAAAGAAATAAGGGGAGAAAAATGGCACAAAAAAATTTCAAAGAACTGTTTGATCCAAGACAGTCAAAGTGGAGCGGATTATCAATTCAGATGTTCCTAGGTTTATTAGCAATAGTTGCATTAACTGTGTATGTACCTTTTGGTGGAAAAGAAGCAGCTTTTTTAAGAGGTAACTTTCTAGTAATATTCGGTATATTAGCAGTATTTGGTATCTTATTTGGAGAAATTGGTGATAGAATTCCAATATGGAATGACTACATTGGTGGAGGAACAGTTCTAGTATTCTTTGCATCGGCAGTAATGGGTACTTATAATTTAGTTCCAGCAAAAGTTTTAAAAGCAATTGATGTTTTCTATGGTGAGCAACCAGTAAACTTCTTGGAGTTATTTATTCCAGCTTTAATAGTTGGTTCAGTTTTAACAGTAAATAGAAAAACACTTCTTCAATCAATAGCTGGTTATATTCCATTAATTTTAATTGGAGTAGCTGGAGCTACATTAGGTGGAGTAGGAGCTGGACTTTTATTTGGAAAAGAGCCTTTAGATATTATCATGAACTATGTTTTACCTATAATGGGTGGAGGAACTGGAGCAGGAGCTATTCCTATGTCAGAGATGTGGGCTCAAAAAACTGGTGGAAATCCAAAAGATTGGTTTGCATTTGCAATTTCAATTTTAACAATAGCTAACGTTATAGCTATATTTACAGGAGCATTCTTAAAAGAACTTGGAAAGAAACATCCAGGATTAACAGGAAATGGAAATTTAATATTAGATGATACTAAAGAAGCTGTAAAAGAGGAAGCAGGACCTAAAGTTGTAGTTACTGCAAAAGATATCGCATCAGCGTTCATTTTCATCGGAGTATTATTTATGTTCTCACATATATCAGGAGTAATTTGGACTTCATTAAAGTTCCCATTTGAAATGCATAGATTAGCATTCTTAGTAATTTACTCTATCATTTTAAATATATTAAACGTTGTTCCTGCAGCATTAAAAGCTGGAGCAAAAGAGATTCAAGCGTACTTCTCTAAATATACAATTTGGGTATTAATGGGAGCAGTAGGATTTGGAACAGATGTACAGGAGATTATAAACTCTTTATCTATAGCTAACTTAGTAATCGCTTTAGCAATCGTTTTAGGAGCAGTAATATTAATTATGTTAGCGTCTAAAAAGATGAAATTCTATCCAGTAGAAGCAGCTATTACAGCAGGATTATGTATGGCTAATAGAGGAGGATCTGGAGATATCGCAGTTCTTGGAGCAGCAGATAGAATGGAACTTATTTCTTTCGCACAAATCTCTTCAAGAGTAGGAGGAGCAATGATGCTTATCCTAGGATCTATGGTATTTGGATTCTTTGCATAATTTAGCTCTTAGTTAATTTAATTTACATACATTAAAAGAGGTTGGAGTAATCCAATCTCTTTTTCTTTTAATTTGAAATAAATAATGTATAATAAAGATAAAATGAAGAAGAATCAGGAGGCGTATATGTTTAGAAAAGATATTCCAAAATTTTTAATAGAGAATAAAAATAGTGTAGTATATATAGGGTCTTCTAATAAAAATATAGATATTTATTTTGAAAATCTAATTGATCAAAACGAAATAGATTTAATTGAACTTTCAAATATACAAGAGGAAGATGATTATTATAAAGTAAACTATCAACTTTTAGAAAGTTTAAAAAGTAATAAAAAATTAATAATTTTAACATCTTTAGAAGGACTTTTAACAGAATACTCTTTAAATAGTGATATCTTAACTTTAACACTAGGAACTGGAATAACGAGAAAAAGTCTTATAGAGCTTTTAGAGAAAAACGGATATAAGAAAAATTATTTAGTAGAAAAAAGAATGGAATTTTCAGTTAGAGGAGATATTGTGGATATATTTCCTTTAAATGGAGAAAATCCAATTAGAATAGAGTACTTTGGAGATGAAATTGATAGAATAACATATTTTTCTATTTTTGATCAAAAAAGTTTTGAAAAAATAAGCAGAATAAATATGTATATAAACAAAAATAATTTATTAAAAATAGATTTTATAAAGCTCTTAGAAAAATTAAAAGAGAATAGAGTATGTGATATTTATTTAGAAAATTCTGAAATATTAAATTATAAATTAGAAGAAGCTATAGTAAGAGAAAGAGATAAAGAACAACAAATAAGAGAGTTGTACGAAAAAATAGAGAGAGTTTCTAAAAAAATAGATGTAATTAAAAGTGAAGGAGACACTGAAAGAGTAAAGTCTTTAAATAAAAAAGATGGAATAAAATATGAAAATATCTCTCAGATAAGAGAGGGAGATTATATTATTCATGAAAACTATGGTGTTGGAATTTATTTAGGAATTCAAGAGATTGATGGAAAGGATTACTTGGCGATAAGATATGCAGATGAAGATAGACTTTTTGTTCCTATTGAAGGATTA
Organism: Cetobacterium somerae ATCC BAA-474; assembly: GCF_000479045.1. Lineage (NCBI taxonomy): Bacteria > Fusobacteriati > Fusobacteriota > Fusobacteriia > Fusobacteriales > Fusobacteriaceae > Cetobacterium > Cetobacterium somerae. The sequence continues at coordinate 7,921 of NZ_KI518117.1, read as the reverse complement.
AATAAAATAGAACGATTTTTAGTATCAACTGGAAAAACCCCAGAATTGTATAACTTAGGAAGAAGAGGATTTAAAAGAAGAAGAGAAAAATTAGAAGAGGATATGCTTAAATTTGCGAAAGAGATTGTAGAGATTCAAGCTAGAAGAGCTCTTCGTACAGGTTATAAATTTTCTCCAGACACAGTTTGGCAAGAGGAGTTTGAAGAGAAGTTTCCATACATAGAAACTAGAGATCAAAAGAATGCTATAAAAGATGTTAAAAGAGATATGGAGTCCTCAAAAGTTATGGATAGAATTGTGTGTGGAGATGTAGGATATGGAAAGACAGAAGTAGCTATAAGAGCAGCATTTAAATGTGTTATGGATGGAAAACAAGTTTTAATAGTAGCACCAACAACAGTTTTAGCTCAACAACACTATGATAGATTTGTAGAAAGGTATGAAGATTATCCAATAACACTTGAACTATTAAGCCGATTAAGTGGAGATAAAGAACAAAAAGAGATAATAAAAAAGGTTGAAAATGGAAGTGTAGATATTGTTATTGGAACTCATAGAGTTTTATCTGGAGACCTAAAGTTTAAAAATTTAGGACTTATTATAGTTGATGAGGAACAAAAATTTGGAGTAAAAGATAAAGAAAAACTAAAAAAAATGAAAAATAATGTAGATATGTTAACTTTGACAGCAACTCCTATTCCGAGAACTTTAAATTATGCGTTATTGGGAATTAGAGATATATCTGTTATAGAAACTGCCCCTGAGGGAAGAGTTCCTGTAGAAACTAGTTTTATAAATGATAATAAGAAAGATATTAGAGAATCTATTATGAAAGAGATAGCACGAGAAGGACAAGTTTTTTATATATTTAATAGAGTTAAAAGAATAGAGGATAAATTAAATGATTTAAAGAAAATTTTACCTAAATTTGTAACTATAGATTATATTCATGGAAAAATGACTCCTAAAAATATAAAAGAGAAGTTAAAAAAATTTCAAGATGGAGATATTGATATTTTATTGAGTACTACAATTATAGAAAATGGAATTGATATAGAGAATGCAAATACCATTTTAATAGAAGGAATTGATAAATTAGGACTTTCTCAAGTTTATCAACTGCGTGGAAGAGTGGGGAGAGGAAAAAGAAAAGGTTATTGTTATTTAATAGTTGATAAGGAAAAGAAGCTAGGTAAAAAAGCTTCAGAGAGAAAAGAAACTTTAAAAGATATAGGAGAGTTTGGAGGAGGTTTTAAACTTTCTTTAGAAGATATGAGAATAAGAGGAGCAGGTGAAATACTGGGAGATAAGCAACATGGTGCCTTAGAAACTTTTGGATATAATCTATATACAAAATTATTACAAGAGGAAATAGCTAAAGTAAAAGGAGATTATAAAGAGGATTTTGAAACAAAAATTATTTTGAAAGAGGATTCGTATATTCCAAGAGATTATATAGAGGGAGATGAAAGATTAATAATCTATAGAAGATTAGTTGATACAAGGGATTTAGAAAAACTGTCAGAGATAAAAGCAGAATTAATAGATAGATTTGGTGAACTCCCTAAAGAAGTAGTAAGTTTATTAAGATATTTAGAGATAAAAATATTGGCTAAAGATTTAAAAATTGAAGAAATAGTAGAAAAAGATGAAGAGTATTTCTTAAAATTTAATAATGATTATGTAAATTTTGAAAAATTAATGAAGCTAATTGAGGAAAAAAAAGCTAGATATTCTCAAAAAGAGGGTGGATTATATTATTTTGAAGATATTTTAAAATTTTTATATTGGTATAAGGGAGATGATGATTTAAATGAAAAAGTTTGATGAATTTGTAGAAATTATAAAAAAATTAAGAGAACCAAATGGTTGTCCTTGGGATAGAGAGCAAACTTTAGAAAGTTTAAAGCCTCATTTATTAGAAGAAACATATGAAGTTTTAGAAGCTATGGATGAGGGAGGAGAAAAGCTAAAAGGTGAGTTAGGAGACCTGTTACTTCAAGTAGTTTTTCAATCTAATATATGTGAAGAAAAAGGTGAATTTAAAATAGAAGATGTCATTGATGGTATCTCAGAAAAAATGATAAGAAGACATCCGCATGTTTTTGGAAATGGGATAGATGTAAAGACATCAGATGAAGTTTTAATTAATTGGGAAAAAATAAAAAAAGATGAAAAAGAGCATGCAGAAAGAATCTCTATTTTAGATGGAGTTCCAAAGGGAATGTCAGCACTTTTAAGAGCTGAAAAACTTCAAAAAAAAGCATCTAAGGTAGGATTTGACTGGCCTGAAATTCATGGAGTTATAGATAAAGTAGAAGAAGAGATAGATGAATTGAGAGATGAAGTTATGGTTGGAGATGAGAAAAAAGCTAGAGAAGAGCTAGGAGATTTATTCTTTGCTTTAGTTAATTTATCTAGGCATTTAGGAATAAATCCTGAGCTTTGTTTAAATGAAGCGTCTAATAAATTCGAGAGACGTTTTAGGTATGTTGAAAAGAATTGTAATGTGGAAGAAGCAACTCTTGAGGAGATGGATAGAGTTTGGGAAGAGGCTAAAAAATAAAAATATTTTTTAGAACTATTGACATATGAAAAAAATAAGGTATATATAATATTACGAAAAAGGAAGTGGCAAGATGAGATTAGACAAGTTTTTAAAAGTAAGTAGAATAATAAAAAGAAGACCAGTTGCTAAAATAGTAGTTGATGGTGGGAAAGCAAAATTAAATGGTAAGGTAGCAAAAGCTAGTACTGAAGTTAAAGTTGGAATGGAATTAGAGCTTGAGTATTATAATAAATATTTTAAATTTAAAATATTGGAGGTACCAGAAGGAAATGTAGCTAAGAGCAAAACATCTGAATTAGTAGAATTACTAGATAGTAAGGGTATAGTTATTGATTTAGATGGTGAGGAGGATATATTTTAATGAAAATATTTAATCTTCAATCAAATGCTAAAATAAATATTGGTTTAAATATAGTTGGTGTCTTAGAAAATGGATATCATCTTTTAGATATGACTATGATACCGATTGATTTATGTGATAATTTAATAATAAAAGTTGAAGATAAAAGTGGTGATTTAAAAATAAAAACAAATAAAAAGGATATTCCAGTAGATTCAAGTAATATTCTTTATAAAATATATATAAAATTTTATGAAAAAGTAAAATTAGCTCCTTTAAGTATGGAAGTTTTTTTAGAAAAGATTATTCCACATCAAGCAGGATTAGGTGGTGGGAGTTCCAATGGAGCGATATTTTTAAATTTTTTAAATAAATTTCATGGTAATATCTTATCTTTTGGAGAGTTGGTAGAATTAGGGAAAAGTATAGGAGCAGATATTCCTTTTTTTATACTAAATAAACCTTCAAGAGTTCAAGGAATAGGTGAAAAACTACAAGAAATTGAAAATAATTTAAAAGTTTCTTTGGTTATAATTAAACCTCCTTTTGGAGTATCTACAGTTGAAGCTTATAAACAAATGAAAAATATAGATAATCCTAGAAAATCAAATATAGATAATATAATACAAGGTTTGAAGGAAAATGATTTATCATTAGTTGAAGAATATATTGAAAATAATTTAGAAGAAGCACTGTTAAAATCAGATAAAAATTTGATTGAGTTTAGAAATAAACTAAAAGAAGTAGAAGAGTTAAAGTTTTTTATGTCAGGAAGTGGAAGTGCATTTTATGCATTTTTAATAGAGGATATTGATGAGAAAATTAGTAAACTAAGACACAGATTTAACGATTGCGAGATATTTCTTTGCAATTTTAAATAAAACTACTAAATCATAAGGAAGGTGCATTTAGAATGAGAATTACAGATGTAAGATTGAGAACAGTGAAAAATGAAAACGAACTTAAGTTAAAAGCTTATGCAGATGTTACTTTTGAAGAATGTTTTGTAATTCATGGATTAAAAGTAATTGATGGTCAAAAAGGAATGTTTGTTGCTATGCCTTCAAGAAAAATGCCTGATGGAGAATACAAGGATATAGCTCACCCGATAACACCTGAACTTAGAAAGGATATAACAGATTCTGTTATAGCTAAGTATAAAGAGGTTATGTCGCAGGAAATAACACCAATAGAAGTAGTAGAAGAAGAAATTGTAGAAGAATAAAAAATCGTTGACAATGTCAAAAAAAAATGATATTATTTTATTGATGTTGGGGTGTCGCCAAGCGGTAAGGCAACGGACTTTGACTCCGTCATGCGTTGGTTCGAATCCAGCCACCCCAGCCATTTAAAATAGTATTTAACGGGAACTTATATGTTCCTGTTTTTTTTATATTTTTATAAAAATAATAAATCCCTCTTTTAGAAAAACCTAGAAGAGGGATTTGTTATTTTATAATTCGCAATAATTTTTAGCTATTTCAGAAGCCAGTTTAGCATTATTGAAAACTAATTGAATATTAGATTCTAAACTCTTTCCTTTTGTAATATCTTTAACTTTAGCAAGTAGGAATGGAGTACTATCTTTTCCTTTGATACCTTTTTCTTCAGCCTCAGCAACAGCGTTGTTGATAGCATTAGTAATTGTATCAAAATCCATAGCAAACTCTTCAGGAATTGGATTTGCAATAACAACTCCTCCTTTTAAGTTAACATCCCATTTAGCCTTTAAAGTTTTAGCAATCTGCTCAGGTGTATCCATTTTATAATCTACTTTAAATCCACTTTTTCTAGTATAGAAAGCGGGTAATTCTTTTGTTTGGTAACCTAGAACAGGAACACCTTTTGTTTCTAAGAATTCAAGTGTTAAACCAATATCAAGAATTGATTTAGCTCCAGCACAAACAACAGCTACATCAGTCATAGCTAACTCTTCTAAATCAGCAGAGATGTCCATTGTTGTTTCAGCTCCTCTATGAACTCCACCAATACCTCCTGTAGCAAATACTTTAATACCAGCAAGAGCTGCAATAATCATAGTAGATGCAACAGTTGTAGCACCATCATCTTCAGAAGCTAATATAGCAGGAATATCTCTTCTACTAGCTTTAGTAACTTCTAATCCTTTTTTTCCTAAGTAATCAACCTCTTCTTTACTTAAACCAACTTTAAGTTTTCCATTTAGAATAGCGATAGTGGCAGGTACAGCACCATTTTCTCTAACAATTTCTTCAACTTTTAAAGCAGTCTCAACATTTTGTGGATAAGGCATACCGTGAGATATTATAGTTGACTCAAGAGCAACAACTGGTTTGTTATTTTCTAATGCTTCCCTAACTTCTTTTGAAATTTCTAAATATTTTGCTAAATTCATAAATTTTCCTCCTTGATTCTATTAATATTTTCTAAAGACATGTTATCACTTATTGTTTTTTCACTTGAAATAGCTATTGCAGCACATGCAATACCATTTTTACAACTTTCAATAATATCTAAATTTTCTAAGTAACTATAGGCGATTCCAGACATAAAAGCATCACCAGCACCAGTAGTATTTATAACTTTTGTTCTAAATGGTTTCATATGACCGCATATTTCTCCATTAGAGTAGAACACGCCTTTTTCACCTAAAGAGATAAAAACTTGCTTAACTCCTTTTTGAATGAAGAAATTAGCACATTCTTGTAATGAAGTTTGATCTATAATACTTATGCCAGAAAGTGTTTCAGCTTCAAGTTGATTAGGCTTTATAGTGTGGAATTTTCCAATAAATTCTTTTATTTTTAAAGCTTTAGTTGTAGAAACACAATCTAAAAATAATGGAATTGAAAAATTATTAACTATATATTCAATAGTTTCTTTTGGTATATTAGTGTCAATTATACATAGCTTTGATTCATCTAAAATCTCTTTCTTAGATTTAATAAAATCTATCGAAAGGTTATCATAGAGATCCATAGCTGATATAGCTAGTTTCATATCATTATTATCATCTAAAATTGATATATAAGTTGATGTTGGTGAATTTGGAATTGTTAAGGAGTTAGATATATTTATTCCTAAAGACTTACAATTTCTTTTAATTTCTTCACCGTTAAAATCATCACCTAATACTGTTATTAGTTCAACATCTTGATTTAATCTTGATAAATTATCTGCAATATTTCTTCCAACTCCACCAAAAGATGTGCTAACTTTCCCAGGATTAGAATCGTAGTCTTTTAAAGATGAATAAGATTGAGCTGAAATATCAATATTAGTTCCACCAATAACAGAAACGAAAGATTTTTTTTGTATAATATATCCTTTTCCAATTATTTTACCTTTTTTTATTAAGTTAGAAATATGTACTGCAACAGATGAACGAGCAATATCAGCTTTTTCTGCTAATTCAGATTGAGATATAAAAGGATTTTCTTCAATCCACTTTAAAATTTCTTTTTCTCTGTTGGTCATAAACACCTCCGTTTAAACAAATGTTTATATACATAAACTTTTGTTTAAATATTATCATTGAAGTATTGAAAAGTCAATGATTTATATATAAAAAAATTGATTTTTAATGGAAAAAATATTAAAATTTTAATAGAGAGTTAAAAGGGGTGATAGATTGGATAATTTTAAAGGGAATAGAAGCAAAAAGATTTGGCTTCTAACAGAAGTAGTAGCAGGAATACTTTTTGCTATGTTTGTTTATTTTGTTTTAAGAGGGAAAGAAAATGTATTAGCAGGATTTATAAGAATTCTGACATCTCCAACGGTATTGATAACTGATTTTTTAGTTATTGGTGGAATGGGAGCGACATTTTTAAACGCTTTTTTAATTTTTATATTTAACTATACTTTAATGAGGCTTCTAGGAACTCCGTTAAATGGTATAGCAATAGCATCATTTTTTACAGTATTTGGATTTTCCTTTTTTGGAAAAAATATTTTAAATATTTTACCATTTTATGTTGGTGGAATTCTTTACTCAAAGTATGAGCACATAGACTTTAAAGATATTTTAGTAACAATATCTTTTACAAGTGCACTAGCTCCATTTATAAGTGAAGTTGCTTTTAATATTCATGTATTAAGTGAATATGCATATATAAATGCAATTGTTTTAGGTATTGTAATTGGATTTATTGTAACACCATTAGCTAAAAAAATGGCAGGATTTCATGAAGGATTCAATCTTTATAATCTAGGATTTACTGGAGGAATATTAGGAGCTGTAATAGCTTCAGTTTTAAAGCTTTACCAATTTGTTGTTGTTCCTCAAAGAATAATTTCAACAGAACACGATTTAGAACTAAAAGTTATATCTAGTGGAGTGTTTTTATCATTAATATTTATAGGTTACTACATAAATAATAAAAGTTTTTCAGGGTATAAGACATTATTAAAAGATACGGGATTAAAAAGTGATTTTGTTATAAAATATGGATATGGACTTACTTTTATAAATATGGGAATTATGGGGTTTGTAGCTATGATGTATCCAATTTTATTAGGTCAAACTTTAAATGGTCCTTTATTAGCAGGAATATTAACAATAGTTGGATTCTCAGCTTATGGAAAAACAATTTTAAATATAACTCCGATACTATTTGGTGTATTTTTAGGAAAGTTTGGAAGTACTACAGATGGCTTTACAATAGCTTTATCAGGGTTATTTGGAACTTCTTTAGCTCCAATTGCAGGTGTGTATGGACCTATATGGGGAGTTGTAGCAGGAATGTTACATATAGCTGTAGTCCAAAGTATTGGTGTAATTCATGGAGGACTTAATCTTTATAATAATGGATTTTCAGCTGGAATTATAGCTGGTTTCTTATTACCAATAATAAATACAACTAAAGAAAGTGTAAATAAAAGAAGAGCTAAATATCTTCAAAGACAAAAAGCGTTGCATGATTTAATTAGAAAAACAGAGGATAATCTTAATGAAAAATGGTAGACTAAAAAAAGTTTTTAAAAATAAAAAAATAAATCATTGACGAAGTTTAAAATTTATGGTACTATAA
>NZ_KI518116.1 GCF_000479045.1 Cetobacterium somerae ATCC BAA-474 | reverse complement strand
AGTTGCCAATCTTTTTTATTTTTTGTAAAATTTACTAAAAAAAATGCTTATAGCAGCATTTTTATTGCAACTATAAGCCCTAATAAAACAACAACAGTATTGAATATTTTTTGATTCATTATTTTCAATAGCTTTTTTGCTAGAAATACACCTAAAAATATAGTAGGAATAGCTACTGATCCTCTAGTTATAGTAAAGATATTAATATTTTTAAAAATAAATATATACATAAAAAGCTTTATTATGTTTATAACAGTAAAAAATACAGCTCTTGTACCTATAAAATCTTCTTCTTTTTGTTTATAACTAAGTAGATATACGTTAAAAATAGGTCCTGAAACATTTGCTAAATATGATGAAGCACCACCAAAGACTCCAAATAACCAGGAAAGTTTTGTTAATTTATGTTCATATTTTTTTAAGAAGAATAAAATGCTAGAAAACATAATGATAGTTGCAATAATTTTTCTAAAAATATCTTCTGAAATAGAGTTTGCAAAAATAGATGCGATAACCATTCCAATAACTGAGAAAGGTATAAGTTTTAAAACAATTTTTTTATCATAATTATTTCGATATAAATAGGAAACATATAAATCTGCTATTAAAAATGGAACAAACATTATTCCATTCCCTAATTTTGAACCATATATTGAAACTAATATTGGTGAAAAAAGAATAGCAGTTGACATTCCCATTAAACTAAAACCCATTCCAACTCCAACAATAAGCATAAATAAAATTTCTGAAATATCCATGTTGCCTCCTAAAGTGATATGTGAATAATAATAAATATAAATATGATGCCACCTAAAATTTTATGACTTTTAAGTACATTTTTTTTATATTTTATTGGAACTTTTTTTACAATAAAAGGAAGTGTTCCTAAAATCCAAAATAAGCTTAAAAGAAAAATACCACTAATACCAGTATATTTTTTTAAAACTGAAGGATATGCAAAAGCCATACCTAAACCATGTATAGTTCCTAAGATTATTGTTGTTATACCCAAAATTTTATGCAACTGAAGATGGCTTAATTTTCCTTTAAGAATTTTATTTAAAAATTCTTTATATTTATAATTAAGAATGAATACAGTTACTGTTAAAATTGCTGAAGTAAAAGCTAAAGAACCTATAAACTGAATAATATCTTTTAAATCCATAAAAATCCCTCCCAACTCTTTAATATAAATTATATTCTGAATAAACTAAAAAATCCTTTATAAGAGTGATATAATATATAAAAAAGAAAAGGAGAGACTATGAAAAAAGTTATATTTTTAGATAGAGATGGAACAATAAATGTAGAAAAATCATATCTTCATAAATGGGAAGATTTTGAATTTGAAAAAAATGCAATAGAGGGGTTAAAAGAATTAAAAAATTTAGGTTATGAATTTATAGTTGTCACAAACCAATCAGGTATTGGGAGAGGTTATTATACTGAAGAGGATTTAGTAACACTAAATAATCAAATGACTGAAAAACTAAAAGAGTTTGGAATAGAGATTTTAGAGTGTTTTTATTGTCCTCACCATCCAGAAAAAGGTATTGGAAAATACAAAGTTGATTGTAATTGTAGAAAACCCAATCCAGGAATGTTATTAGAAGGAATAAATAAATATAATGTAGATATAGAAAATTCTTTTATGATTGGAGATAAAAAAGGAGATTTAGAGGCTGGAAAAAAAGCAGGTTTAAAATCAGTTTTAGTTTTAACTGGTTATGGAAAAAAAATAGAAGAAGATGTAAAAAATCAATATTTAATTGCAAAAGATTTATTAGATGTTGCAGCTATATTAAAAAAATAAAAACTGGATTATATCCAGTTTTTATTTATATAAAAATCTTTATTAAAATAATTGCTATAATAATTTGACTTAATCCAACTAATAGTCCATAAAGAGATGCTTTAGGACCTTGCTTTATTAGCTCACTAATATTTACTCTCATACCAATACCAGCAAGAGCAACTATTTCGAATTTAGATGAAATCATTTTAAAGGTTTTAGATACTTCACCAGGAATTAATCCAAAACTAAATAATATACAAAGAATAAAAAATCCTATAATGTACCAAGGTACAGATATTTTATTTTTCTTTTTACTATATGCTTCCTCTTCTAAAGCAAACTCAGTATCCATTTCTAACTCTTTATTATTAAATTCTCTTGATAACCATAGAACAACAATAACTAAAAATACAATTCTTACAATTTTAAAAATAGTCGCCATTTCAAGAACATTATGATTAACCATACTTCCTGCTGCGATAACTTGTCCAACTGATTGCAAAATACCACCAAGAAGAGCTGAAGTTTGTAAAGTTTCAAAATTATAAAAATAACCAGCTATAGGAATTAAAGCAAACATAAGCATAGTTCCTGTTAAATTAACAATTGTAATAGATATCCCTTTATCATTGTCTTCAGCATTAATTACTGGTGAACTAGCTCCAATTGCTGAAGACCCACAAACGGCATTTCCACTTGCCATAAGAGCTCTGAAATGTTTTGAAAATCCAAGTTTTTTACCGATGAACATAGTTAAAGCAATTGTTAAAGTCATTTGTAAAAGAATAAAAGCGATACCAGAAACACCAAGTTGTAAAATAGTGTTAATACTTAAAGTACCTCCTAATAAAACAATTGAATATGAAAGTAAATCACTTTCCGAAAATTTAGAACCAGGAGCAAAAATAGTTGATTTAGCAAAAGTGTTTCCAGCTATAAGTCCTAAGAAAATAGCAAGGGGAGCTCCACCGATGCTTGGGACAAATTTCCCAAGAAAAACTCCAAGCTGTGCAATCAAAATACAAAGTAGTAGGCCAGGAATTATCTTCTTAGCAGAATTGAATATACTCAAAATAAAAAACCTCCTAAAATATATTGTTACTTTAATTACAATATAACATAAATTTGTATAAATTAATAGCTTTTTTTGAATCACGGGTCAAATTTTCTAGATGTGGGCTATAAATTGACTAATAAATCTAATTATGGTAATATATTGAGTAACAAATAAGCACAATAAAGCTAGGAAGGACGTAAGGATGTTTGGAGATTTATTAAAGAAGATTTTCGGTACAAGAAATGACAGAGAGATTAAAAGAATCAAGAAATTAGTAACAATGATAAACTCGTTAGAACCTGAAATAGAGAAACTTTCAGATGATGAGTTAAAGGGGAAAACTTACGAATTTAGACAAAGATTAGAGAAAGGTGAAACATTAGATGATGTTTTAGTTGAAGCTTTTGCAGTTGTAAGAGAAGCATCAAAAAGAGTTCATGGAATGAGACACTATGATGTACAATTAATTGGTGGAATTGTACTTCACGAAGGAAAAATAACAGAGATGAAAACAGGAGAAGGAAAAACATTAGTTGCAACAGCTCCGGTTTATTTAAATGCTTTAAGTGGAAAAGGAGTTCACGTTATAACTGTTAATGACTATCTAGCTCAAAGAGATAGAGAGTTAATGGGAAGAGTTTATGAATTTTTAGGATTAACTTCAGGGGTAATTGTAAATGGAATGGAAAATGCAGCAAGAAAAGCTGCTTATGAAGCTGATATTACATATGGTACAAACTCTGAATTTGGATTTGACTATTTAAGAGATAATATGGTTAACAAAGTTGAAGATAAGGTTCAAAGACCTTTAAATTTCTGTATAGTGGATGAGGTTGACTCGATACTAATCGATGAAGCTAGAACGCCGTTAATCATATCAGGAGCAGCTTCAGAAACAACAAAGTGGTACTCTATATTCTGTCAGGTAGCTTTCAGATTAGATAGAAGTTTTGAAACAGAAAAAATAAAAGATGCTAAAACAAAAAAAGAGATGAATATTCCTGACGAGCAATGGGGAGACTATGAAGTAGATGAAAAAGCTAGAAACATAGTTTTAACAGATAAGGGAATTAAAAAAGTTGAACAATTATTAAATATAGACAACTTATACTCACCAGAGCATGTTGAGTTAACTCACTATTTAAATCAAGCCTTAAAAGCAAAGGAACTATTTATAAAAGATAGAGACTATTTAATTAGAGAGGGAGAAGTAGTTATAATTGATGAATTTACTGGAAGAGCTATGGAAGGTAGAAGATACTCTGATGGTCTTCATCAAGCTATTGAAGCAAAAGAAGGAGTAAATGTTGCTGGAGAAAATCAAACACTTGCATCAATAACACTTCAAAACTATTTTAGAATGTATGATAAATTAGCTGGTATGACAGGAACAGCTGAAACAGAAGCAGCAGAATTTATGCATACTTATGGTTTAGAGGTAATTGTAATACCAACAAATAAACCTGTACAAAGAGTTGATTTTCCTGATTTAGTTTATAAAACAAAAAAAGAGAAAACAGATGCTATTATAAGAAGAATAGAAGAACTTTATGCAAAGGGACAACCAGTTTTAGTTGGTACTGTATCAATAAAAAGTTCAGAAGAACTTTCAGAGTTATTAAAAGAAAAAGGTATACCTCACAATGTTCTTAATGCTAAATTACATGCTAAAGAGGCTGAGATTGTAGCTCAAGCTGGAAGATATCAGGCTGTAACAATAGCTACTAATATGGCAGGTAGAGGAACTGACATCATGCTAGGAGGAAATCCAGAGTTCAGAGCTATTGCAGAGATTGGAAGTAGAGACGCTGGAAATTATCCAGTAATTTTAGATAAATATAAAGTTGAATGTGAAGAGGAGAAGCAAAAAGTAATTTCAGCTGGTGGATTATTTATTTTAGGTACAGAGAGACATGAGTCTAGAAGAATAGATAATCAGCTAAGAGGTAGAGCAGGAAGACAGGGAGACCCAGGAGCATCTGAATTCTATCTATGTTTAGAGGACGACCTTATGAGATTGTTTGGATCTGAAAGAATTCAAGGAGTTATGGAAAAGCTTGGACTACCTGAAGGAGAATCAATTCAACATAGAATGATAAATAAAGCTATCGAAAATGCTCAGAAGAAAGTTGAATCAAGAAACTTCGGAATTAGAAAAAATCTTCTTGAATTTGATGATGTAATGAATAAGCAAAGAGAAGCTATCTATGCAAGTAGAAATGAAGCTTTAGAGAAAGAAGACTTAAAAGAAACAATTTTAGGAATGTTAAAATCAAGTATTTCTGATATAGTTGTAGAAAGATTTGTAGGAGAATTTAAAGATGAGTGGGATATTGTTGGAGTTAAAGATGCTCTTCTTGAGAAGTACGGATATGAAATAACAGATATGGAAGAATATAAAGCTTTAACAGTTGAAGAGTATGCTGATAAAATATATAGAGATATAGAGAAAGATTATGAGAAAAAAGAGGAAGAAATAACTCCTGAAATCATGAGAAAAGTAGAGAAATATGTTTTATTTGAAGTTGTGGATGCTAGATGGAGAGAACACTTAAAAGCTTTAGATGCTTTAAGAGAGGGAATCTATTTAAGATCTTATGGACAAAAAGATCCATTAGTAGAATATAAAATTATATCTGGAGATATGTACTCTAGAATGTTATCAACAATAAAAACAGAGGCAACATCATATATGTTTAAAGTTGTTGTTAAAAATCCTGAAGAGGAAGTTGTAGAGCCTGGGGTAGAAGAGGAATTAGATTTTGATTCAGCTTGTAAGTGTGGAAGTGGAAAAATATACGGAAAATGTTGTGGAAGAGTGTAGGGAGGAAAAATGAAAAAAACTATAGTTCTAGTTGCAATGTTAGCTGCATTAACAGCATGTAGCTCACTAAATAAAAACAATGTTAATTTACAAGAAAAGTATAAGGTTGATACAGTGGCTATGAAAAACTGGGAAGAAACATTCAGTACAGTAATAATAGGAGAATCTGAATTAGAAGATTGGTATGGAGCAGATCAACCAATAAGTTATTTAGCAAGAAATCAAAAGCTAGATCAAAAACAAGTAAAGTTTTTAGATTCTTTAAAGACAAAGGGAGAGATAACAGAAGCAGATCAAGAGCAATTTAACTCTATATTAGAAAAAACTGTAAAAAAACTTCCAAGAGAATACTATTTAAAAGATGAAAACTTTAAAGACCCTGCAGGATTAGCTAAATATATGGTAACTCAATCATATGTTAGAATGGCAAACCCATCTAATCATATAGCTAATGAAGTTGCTACAAAAGAGGAATGGGCTGAAATAGTTGAATTCTCTAAAAAGAGCGACTTATCAGAAAAAGAGATCAAAAGATTTAGAAAACTTCTAAATAAATTTATAAAAAGAGGAGAATTCTTTGATTCAAAATCATGGTATTTTGTAGAAGTATCTCCTAGAGTTGTACAAGTAAATGATATTTACAAGAAAAAAGAGAAGACAAAGTTAGAGAAGAATAATATAAATGCAAAGGCTTTATACCTTGCTTATTCAGAGTATTTTTCAAAATTAGAAAAGTGGGATGACTAAAAAACTGTGGCGCCTTTAGAGATAAAGGTGCCATTTTTACTTAAGGGAGGAGTCTTATGAAGGATTTAAGTGAAAGGTATGATTTACATACTCATACAACATATTCAGATGGAACATTTACTGTGGAAGAGCTTTTAAAAAGAGCTAAATATATTGGTTTAAAAGGAATAGCAATAACAGACCATGATACAATGGAAGGTATTTCTGAGGGGAAAGAGATAGCCCATGAACTAGATTTAAAATTTATACCTGGAATAGAGTTTTCATGCTCTTATCAAGGATATGAAATTCATATTTTAGGATATTTTTTAAACGACAAATCAGAAAAATTAGCGTCAAAACTAATAGAACTAAAAAAAGCCAGAAAAGAAAGAAATGAAAAAATTATTAAAAAACTAAATAATTTAGGCCTTAAAATAACAATGGAAGAGATAGAAAAAGAAGCTACAGGAACTATCGTGAGCAGAGCTCATATATGTAATGTTATGATGAACAAAGGATTTGTTTATTCAAAAGGTGAAGCTTTCAAGCAGTACTTAGGAAGAAATGGTGTAGCTTATGTAGAGAAAGGTAGCTCAGATCCTATTGAGATTATAAAACTTATAAAGGAATGCAAGGGAATCTCAGCTCTAGCTCATCCTAGTTTAATTTGTGATTCAAGAGAAAGAACAGAAAAGATAATAGATATTCTTTTAGAGGCTGGATTAGATGGATTAGAGGTAGAGTATAGTTCATATACACCTAAAGAGATTAAATATTATAGAAAGTTGGCCACAGAAAAAGGTTTGTTGAAAGTTGGAGGATCAGATTTTCATGGTGGAAATAGAGTGGGAGTAGATATTGCTCATGCTTCTATTACTGAAGAGGATATAAAAGATTTATTAGAAAGAGAAAGCAAGGAGGAAGTAAAATGATTATAGTAACAGGAGCAGCTGGATTTATAGGAAGTGCTTATATTTGGAAATTAAATGAGATGGGAATAAATGATATATTAGCTGTTGATAAATTAAGAACTGAGGAAAAATGGTTAAATTTAAGAAAGAGAGATTATGCTGACTGGTGTGATAGAGATGAGCTTTTTGCATGGCTTGAAAATGAAGAAAATGCAAGTAAAGTAACAGCAGTTTTACACATGGGAGCTATATCAGCAACAACTGAGAAAGATGGAGATCTTTTAATGAAGAATAACTATGAGTATTCAAAAAAATTATGGGATTTCTGTGCTGATAGAAATATTGTGTATGTATATGCCTCTTCAGCAGCAACTTATGGAGGAGGAGAGCAAGGATATAGTGATGAGGGGACTCCAGAAGAATTAAAAAAATTAATGCCATTAAACAAATATGGATATTCTAAAAAATTCTTTGATGATTGGGCATTTAAGCAGGAAAAAGCTCCGAAACAATGGATAGGAGCTAAATTCTTTAATGTTTATGGACCACAAGAGTATCATAAAGGAAGAATGGCTTCAATGGTATTCCACACATTTAACCAATTTAATGAAAATGGAGGAGTAAAACTATTTAAATCTCATAAAGAGGGATACAGAGATGGAGAGCAATTAAGAGACTTTATCTATATTAAAGATGTTGTTGATATGTTATATTTCTGTATGTTTAATGAAGTTCCATCAGGGGTTTATAATATAGGAACAGGAGAAGCAAGAAGCTTCCATGACTTATCAATGGAAACTATGAAAAATGCTAGTGAAAACTTTGAATTAAAAACAGAAGAAGTAATAGAGTTTGTTCCAATGCCAGAGGATTTAAGAGGAAGATATCAATACTTTACACAAGCTTCTATGAGAAAATTAAGAGAAGCAGGTTATACTAAAGAGTTCTGTTCTTTAGAGGACGGAGTAGCTGACTATGTAAAATATCTTAAAAAAGAGGATAGCTACCTATAGGAGGAGATGAAATGAATCCATTTTTACTAGTTATTATACTGGGAATTGTAGAAGGGATGACAGAGTTTGTTCCTGTAAGTAGTACGGGTCATATGATATTAGTGGAGAGATTTATAAACTCTCCTCTTGTGTCTAAAAGTTTTATGGATAACTTTTTAGTAATCATTCAGTTTGGAGCTATTTTATCAGTTGTAGCTTACTTTTGGAAAGATTTAACTCCTTTTGTAAAAACAAAAGAGGAGTTTAAAGAGAAGTTTTCTTTGTGGACAAAGATAATTGTAGGGGTTTTACCTGCAGGAGTTATTGGGTTATTAGCAGATGATTATATATCTGAATTCTTTATGGATAACACAACAGTAGTTGCAAGTATGCTTATACTTTATGGTATTATTTTTATTTTAGTTGAAAGAAAAAACTTAAAGGGTAAAGTAACTTCAATAAAGCAGATGTCATATAAATTGGCTTTTACAATTGGATTTTTCCAATGTTTAGCTATGATTCCAGGAACATCGCGTTCAGGAGCAACAATAGTAGGATCTTTACTTTTAGGTGTGTCTAGAGCAGCAGCAGCAGAGTATTCATTTTTCCTAGCTATTCCAACAATGGCAGGGGCAACTCTACTGAAGCTCTTAAAAAATGGACTTAATTTTACAACGTTAGAATGGCAGCTTTTAATAGTAGGATCTGTAGTTTCTTTTGTTGTAGCATATGTTGTTATTAATTGGTTTATGGGATATATAAAAAAGAGAACTTTTGTGGCTTTTGGAGTATATAGAATCATAATTGGAATTTTAGTTTTATTATTAATGAAATAGGAAGTGGTGTATTTAAGTGTCAATAGTTACTAACTTTCCTTTAAGTGAAAAAAGTTTAGAGGAGTTTGTAAGAATTATGTTACCTAAAGAAGTAGGTAAAGATATAAAAGGTGAAGTAAGTTATAAAGGGAATAAGATAATTGTAAAAGCTGAAATAGATGGAAAAGAAGCTATAATGGAAGAGGAGAATTTAGAGCATACAATTGAAGATCAAAATTTAATAATGTTAAAAGGTGGTTTATTAAAAGCACTTAATAAAAATTATCCATGGGGAAGTTTAATTGGTGTAAGACCTACTAAAATGACTAGAAGACTTATGCAAATGGGATTTTCAAAAGAAAGAGTTAAGAATCTTTTAAATAATATGTACCTTGCTAATTTTGATAAAATAGATCTTTTAATGAGAGTAATTGAAACAGAGGAAAGATTATTAAATAAAGATGCAATGAATATGTATATAGGAATTCCTTTTTGTCCATCAAAATGTAGATACTGCTCTTTTGCATCTTACGAAATAAATAGCAGTTTAGGGCGTTTTTATCCAAAATTTGTAGAAACACTTTTAGAAGAGATTGAGCTTGTAGGAGAACTTTCAAAAAATAAAGGTTATAAATATGAATCATTGTATATAGGTGGTGGAACACCAAGTATTTTAACAGAAGAGGATACTGAAAAAGTTTTAAAAGCAGTTCATAAAAATATAGATCTTTCAAACTTAAAAGAGTTTACTTTTGAAGCTGGAAGAGAGGATGCTATAACAAAAAGAAAATTAGAGATTCTTAAAGAATACGGAGTAGATAGAGTAAGTTTAAATCCTCAAACATTTAAAGAGCAAACTTTAAAAGATTTAAACAGAACTTTTAATAGAAAACATTTTGATGAAGTCTATAGAGATATAAAAGAGATTGGATTTATCTTGAATATGGATTTAATATTGGGGTTACCTGGTGAAAGTGTTGAAGATATATTAAGTACTTTAAATGAGCTTGAGAAATATGACATAGAAAACTTAACAGTTCACGCTCTAGCTAAAAAGAAAGGTTCACCTCTATATCATGAAGATTTTGAGGAGTCTGAAGTTGAAAGAATGTTAGTTGAAAATGCAATAGGTGAACTTGTAAAAAGAAAAGGAATGGAACCTTACTATATGTATCGTCAAAAAAATAGTTTAGATTGGGGAGAAAATGTAGGATACTCTATTCCTGGAGCTGAATCTAGATTTAATATAGAGATGATAGAAGAAAATCAACAAACTATGGGTCTTGGTGGTGGAGCTATAAGTAAAGCCATTCATAAAGAAACAGAATATATTGATCAAATAGAAAGATTAGTTAATCCTAAAGATCCAGCATTATATATTGCAGAGATGAGGATGAGACACAATAAGAAAATAGAACTTTTTTCTAAGGAGATATAGTATGAAAAAGTTAATTTTTTCAATTTTAATTTTATTAATATCAACTTTCTCTTATGGAATAATAGAAAGTGAGTTTAAAGTTATTGAGAGTAAAAATACACTAGATACTCAAAATTTACTTTTAGATATTAATAAAGCAAGCAAAAGTGATATGTTAAAAAATGGAATATCTCAAAGTTATGTTGATAAGATAATAGAGTATAGAGATATAACTGGTGGATATAAAAAATTAAACGAAATGACTAGAATATCTGGAATTGGAAAAAAGACTTATGAAAAGCTAAAAGTAAAGTTTAAAGAGCCACAAAATATTAAACTAAATAGATTTAATATCAATAAGGCAGATGATAAAACTTTAATATATTATGGATTTAGTAAAAAAGAGATACAAAGTATTAGAAAATACCATGAAAATAGTATTATTAGGAATAATTTAGAATTAAAAAAAATTATTTCCAGTAAAAAATATGAAGATTTAAAAGATTATATTGATTATTAGAGGTGAAAAAAATGAGTAGATTAATTAGAGGTGTAAGTAAAAATGCAAGATTTGTTCTTGTAGATACAAAAGATATTGTACAGGAAGCTTTAGATATTCATAAGTGTAGTCCAACTGCTATATCAGCTTTTGGAAGACTTCTTTCAGCAGGAGTAATGATGGGAGCAACCTTAAAAGGAAATGATATACTAACACTTAGAACAATGACAGATGGACCTTTATCAAGTATGGTAGTAACAGTTGATAAGGATGGTGTAAAAGGTTATGTTTCAAATCCAGAAGCAGATCTACCAGCAAAAGAAAATGGACAACCAGATGTACAAGCTTTAGTAGGAAGAGGAACTTTAAATGTTATTAAAGATTTAGGATTAAAGGATCCTTATGTTGGAGTATCAACAATAGAAAGTGGAGAGATTGCATATGATATTGCATATTATTATGTAACTTCAGAACAAACGCCTACAGTAATTGCTTTAGGTGTAGATTTAGAAAATGAAACAACAGTTAGATCAGCTGGTGGATACATGATTCAGCTTTTACCAGATGCAGAAGAAGGTTTTATAGTAGAGTTAGAGAAGAAAATAGGAGCTATTAGAAGCGTAACAGAACTATTTAAAGGTGGAATGGATATTGAAAGAATTTTACACCTTTTATATGAAGATATGAATGATGAAACTCATGAAAAATTAGTAGAGCCATATGAAATTTTAGACTCAAAAGAGATAAAATATAATTGTAATTGTGATAAAGAGAAATTCTATAAAGGAATTATAACTTTAGGAAAAGAGCAGTTAGAAGAGATATTAGCTGAAAGAGGAGAGGTAGAAGCTGAGTGTCATTTCTGTGGAAAAAGATACTCGTTTAAAAGAGAGGATTTAGGTGAGATACTGTGATTAAATTAATAGGGGTATTAATTATTCTAATTGGATTTATAATCAAATTAGATACTATAGCTGTTGTTTTAATAGCTGGAATAGCAACAGGACTTGTTGCAGGAATTGACTTTGTTGAGGTTTTAAATATTTTAGGAACAGCTTTTGTTCAAACTAGATATATGACACTTTTATTATTAACGCTTTCTGTAGTTGGAATACTAGAAAGAAATGGTTTGAGAGAAAGAGCATCAATTTGTATATCAAAGTTGAAAGGTGCAACAGCTGGAAAAGTTTTATCAATATATGTAACTGTAAGAATGTTAGCAGCAGTTTTATCTATGAGATTAGGTGGACATGTTCAGTTTATTAGACCATTAATTTATCCTATGGCAAAAGGTGCTATTGAGAAGGATGGAGTAGTATCAGAAGAGTTAGATGAAGATTTAAAAGGAATAACTAATGCTTCAGAAAACTACGCTAACTTCTTTGGGCAAAATGTTTTCGTAGCATCTTCTGGAGTTCTTTTAATTGTTGGAACTTTACAAGAGTTAGGTGTAAAGGTAGAAGCGTATGATGTGGCTAAAGCTTCTATACCAGTGGCATTAATAACTTTAGTATTAGCATATTTCCAATACTATCGTTTAGATAGAAAAATTAAAAAGTTAAGAGCAAAGTAGGAGGCAAAATTAATGGATGTAAAGATGTTATTAGAATTTATGTATATACTTTGCGGAATTATTTTATTGATAAGCGGTGTATATTCATTTTTAGATAAGAAGAATCCTAAGAGAATAGGATCAGCAGCATTTTGGATTATATTTGGATTCTTATTTATAGGTGGACCTCATGTAAATCCATCAATAGTAGGAGGATTACTTTTAGTAATGGGAGTTTTAAGTGCTACAAAATCTGTTTCACTTGCTTCATTTACAACAAGTACAGAGGAGTTTAGAGAGAAACAAGCTCATAAAATTGGAAATATGTTATTTGTTCCAGCTGGATTAATAGGAGTTGTAGCATTTTCAATAGCTCAATTTACAAAATTAGGTGGATTAATAGGACTAGGAATTGGGGCAATAGTTGCACTAGTTGTTACTATGATAGTAACAAAAGAAAAGTTTGATAAAATTCCTTATGATTCAAGTAGAATTTTACAACAAATGGGTCCAACAGTTATTTTACCACAACTTTTAGGATCTTTAGGTTCTGTATTTGCTAAAGCTGGAGTTGGAACTGTAATTGCCGGAATAATGGGAAGTGTAGTTCCAGAAGGAAATATTTTAGCTGGAGTAACTGTTTATTGTTTAGCAATGGCTATATTCACAATGATTATGGGAAATGGATTTGCGGCTTTTGCAGTTATAACAGCAGGAATAGGTTATCCATTTGTTATAGCTCAAGGTGGTAATCCGGCAGTAGTTGGAGCTCTTGGATTAACAGCAGGATTCTGCGGAACTTTATTAACACCAATGGGAGCTAATTTCAATATAGTTCCAGCATCGATACTAGAGATGAAAAATAAAAATGGTGTAATATTAAAGCAAGTAGGTGTAGCGGTACCTCTTCTTGCAATACATGTTGTATTAATGTATTTCTTAGCATTTTAATTTTTAGGAGGTAGTGTAATGAAAGTTTTAATTACAGGTTTTGATCCATTTGGAGGAGAAAGTATAAATCCAGCATGGGAAGCAGTGAAGGCAATGAAAGATAGTATTGACGGTATAGAGGTAATAAAATTACAAATACCAACAGTTTTCAAAAAATCAGCTGAAAAACTATTTGCAGGAATAGAAGAGCATAAACCAGATGCTGTTATATGTATTGGACAAGCTGGAGGAAGATATGATATGTCAGTTGAAAGAGTAGCTATTAATATGGATGATGGTAGAATTCCAGATAATGAAGGATATCAACCAATAGATACTCCAGTTTACGAAGATGGAGAGAATGCTTATTTTGCAACGCTTCCTATTAAAGGGATTGTTGAAGAGATTAAGTTAGCAAAAATACCAGCTTCAGTTTCAAATACAGCTGGAACATATGTATGTAATCATATAATGTACTCATTACTTTATTATATATCAAAGAATAATTTAAATATAAAAGGTGGATTTATTCATGTTCCTTACATAACAGAGCAAGTTGTTGATAAGAAAAATATGCCTTATATGGAAGTTACAACTATAACAAAAGCTTTAGAGTGTGCAGTTCAAGCATTAAATAAATATAAAGTAGATGTTAAAGTTTCAGGTGGTAAAGAGTTTTAATAAAAAAAGCCCGTCATAAAGATGGGCTTTTCTTTTACTCTTCAATAATACCAAAGATTTCTTCTAAATTTAATAAAATTTGTTCCTTAGAAGAATCATTAATTTTAACTCCAGATTTTTTAGAAAAAATAACTTTATCATTAATACTAAATAAAGAGTTTACCTCAGAATCAGTACTTAAAGAGATTATTTCCCCAATTCTATAATTTTTTTCCTCATTATTTTGAATTAATATAATCCCTGTTGATGTTTTTTCTTCTAAATTTATAGTTTTAACAAGAACTCTTTTACCAATAGGTTTAATTTTCATTTTTACCTCCTAAAATATTTTAAGATAATAAAATTGTAACAAAAAAAAATAAAAAAGCAATAAAAATAAAAGAAGAGATGACGGGAACATCTCTTCTTAAAACGGGTTTCTAACCAATCAACTGGAGGGTTGCTGGCTATTTATATAATAAGTTTAGCACCTTATTATTGATTTATGATATAATTAAATAAAGATATACTATTTTTATTTAATTTGGTAAAAAAAATATCTCGAAAAAACGACGTGTGTTTTACAAGGTAAAATATACATTAAAAAAAAGGGTTTGTCAATAAAAAAAATAAAGGAGTCGGGGATGGATTTTAAAAGTCAAAATAAAAACATTACAAATTTATTAAAATTTATTAATCAATGTGGTGGGTCTAATAAGTTAGAGATTGCTGAAAATATAATGGTTTCGCCAGCAGCTTTAACAAAAATTTCTAAAAAATTACTTGGGGATAATATACTTGTTGAAAAAAAATATATAGATGAAAATAATAGAAAAAAAAATCTATTGGTTATAAATTATGAAAGATTCTATTCTATGGGTGTATTAATAGAGGAGAATTTTACAAAGGTTATATTAACAAATTTAAAAAATGATATTTTAGGGGAGCTGAAATTTAAAAATAACTATAATGGTGATTTTGACGAATATTTAAAAGCTTTGCTTGAATTTATTGAAAAACTTGCAAAAGAAAATAAAGTTTTACCTGAGAAAATACTAGGCGTTGGTGTTGTAGTAACCAATGAGTTTATTGTAAAAAAATCATTAGATTTATTTAAAGAGGATAGATTTTTAACTTTAAAAAAATCAATCATGGATAAATTTTCAGGATATGTATTTGTAGAAACTGAAATTAGAGCAGAAGCTTTATACGAAGCTTTCTTAGCTCCAGAATATAAAGATTTTTTCTTAGTTAAATATGGAGAAAAAAGAGGAAGTGCTATTATTATAGATAATAAGCTTGTAAATCCAGCTATTTCTCATTATAGATCAATGGGAACTAGACATTTTATAGTGGAACCTAACTCAGATGTATATTGTGAAATTTGTAAGAAAAAAGGATGTTTTGATACAATGGTTTCACCTAAAAATATATTTGAAGAAATTTTAAAGGAAAATAATTACTCAACTCGTATAGTAGATATGTATAAAAATATGAGTTTTGAAGAGTTCATAAAAAGGGCAGAAAGTGGAGAGATAACTGAATGTAAAGCACTGAGAAAAGTAGCAAGATATATTGCAATTCTTATGATTAATCACAATAATTTACTACCTTTAGATACTTTTTTGCTTTCTGGAAGAGTATTTAAAAGTTCACTTTTCTTAAGTTATTTAAAGATGTATTTACAAGAGTTTCAACTAGGAGAAGTTCATGAAAAACTTATAGTTTTAGATAAACATGTGTTTAGAGAAGAGCTAGTAGCTTCATTTTTACCAATAAATTATATTTTTTATAATTATCATTTTCAAGATAATTTAGAAGAGTAAATTTTAAGAGATAGAAATCTATCTCTTTTTTTAATGGATAAATTTCATATAGTAAAATAAAAATAAAAATATAAAAGTGAACTTTTCTTTTAAAAATAAGGGTTTATAGATAAAAAGTAAACAAAAAAATAATTTACTAAGAAAAATTATATTTACAAATTTAAAAAAATATTGTATAAAGAATACAGTGGAAAAGAAATATTTTTTTACTATAAAAAATTATTTCTCAAAATAACACAATTAAAAATCGGAGGGGATTTTATGAAAAAATTAGCACTTTTTTTAGGATCTTTACTTGTTGTAGGAACTGCAGTTCAAGCTAAAGAGGTTGTTGTAGCTCCAGTTGAAGTATCGAAAGAGATTATAGTTGTAGCTGAGCCTGTAGTTGAAGAGGTTGTAGCACCTGTATTTAAACCAACAGGATATGTAGGAGTACAGTATAGAGCTTACGGTGAAACAGAAGGTCATGGAGATGACATTAGATGGAATACAGCTACAAATGCTGCAGATGATAACCAAGATACATGGAATAGAGGAGCTAATAAATACTCTAGACTTGAAACAACTTTTGGTGTTCAAGCAACTGAGAACTTCAAATTAGAAGGAAGAATCAGAGATTATAACAACTTAGAGAGCAACGGAGATAGAAATAAAAACTCTAAAAACGGGACTGAAACAAGATTAAGAGCTTACTATCAACATAACGATTGGTTTACTTCAAGAGTACAATATAGAGATGAAGAGGATGACTCTCAAAACTTAGAGTACCAAGCAAGATTTACAGTATATAAAAATGAAGGAGCATTATTAA
The DNA here is from genome assembly GCF_000479045.1 of Cetobacterium somerae ATCC BAA-474. Classification (NCBI taxonomy): domain Bacteria; kingdom Fusobacteriati; phylum Fusobacteriota; class Fusobacteriia; order Fusobacteriales; family Fusobacteriaceae; genus Cetobacterium; species Cetobacterium somerae. Next base: position 44,361 of record NZ_KI518116.1, on the reverse strand, counting down.
GCAAATTATTACTTGCTCCAAAAGTATATCACTCATTCCCAGAAGATGGTGGATCTAACTATATGAACACTATCGGTATGGATATCGAGTACGCAGGTAACTTACCATTAGGATTTACTTGGGATGGTACAATCTATTTAAATCAAAATTTCTATGGACAAGACTTCCATACAAATGCTGATTTAACAGATAATAAAGATAAAGATTTCGTAGCAGAGTGGGAAATCTACTTATACAGAACATTTGCATTATATTCAACAGATAACTATGCAATTGATTTCAACTTTGAAGGTGGATATGATCCATATAAATTTGGACAATATGATAAGTATACTAAAAATGAAACTACAGGAAAAGTTTCTAAGTCAGCTAAAACAACTTATAGCTTATACACATTATTAACATTAGATGCAGAGTATAAAGTAACTGAAAACTTTGCAGTAAATGCTGGAGTTGGAGCAGAGTACAGAAACTGGAATATAACAGCTCAAGATGCTGCTTCTCACTGGAGATGGCAACCACTTGCATATGTAGGAATGAAAGCTACATTCTAATAGATATGCAATTAAAAACCCTTGGATTAATCCAAGGGTTTTCTTTTTTATAATCAATTTTTTTAATATCCACCATAGTTATCAGCAGCTAAAATAGCAGCTAAAACTTTTTCAGGAGTAACTTTAAAAGGCATATTATGAATTGTTTCTCCTGGTGCACAAGCTAGCTTAGCTACTTCTAAAAGTTTTTCTCGTTCAATAGAATTAACTCCTAAATCTTCTAAAGAGGTTGGGAGTCCAATATTTTTACAGAAAAATAAAACTTCGTCAATCTCTTCCATTGGTGCATTTTCAAGGAATAGTTGAACCAAAGTTCCAAAAGCTACTTTTTCACCATGATATAAGTCATGGCACTCTTCAAGAGCTGTTAATCCATTGTGAATAGCATGAGCAGCAGCTAATCCACCACTTTCAAAACCAATACCGCTCAAATATGTATTAGCTTCAATAATATTTTCAACAGCTTTAGTACAAACACATTTTTGTGCAGCAAACATAGCTTTTTCTCCATCTGCTATAAGTGTATCAAAGCATAGTTTAGCAAGAGCCATAGCAGCTTTAGTAGGAAGTCCACCACCCATATTTAGAGCTCCTGATTGCTCACATGCTCTAGCTTCAAAGTATGTAGCTAAGGCATCGCCCATTCCGCTAGCTAAAAGTCTAGCAGGAGCTTTAGCAATAATCTCTGTATCCATTAAAACTATATTTGGATTACTTGGTAAAATAAGATATTCATCAAAAACACCGTCATCAGTATAAAGAACTGATAAAGCACTACATGGAGCATCAGTTGATGCAATAGTAGGAACAATTATAACGGGAAGATTTGAGTAGTGTGCAAGAGCTTTAGCAGTATCTAAAGTTTTACCACCTCCAACTCCAATAATAATTTCAGATTTTTTTTCTTTTAAAATCTCTTTTAATCTATTAACCTCATTTTTTGAGCACTCGCCGTTAAAAATTTCAAAAGTTGCTATTAAATTTTCTTTTTTAAAACTTTCTTTTATAATATCTTCAGTTATACTCATAACAAAGTTATCAGCAATAATAAAAGCATTTTTTTTAGCATATTTAGCAATATTGCTTAAAGAGTTAGCTCCCTGAATATATTTACTTGGTGATAAAATGATGTTTTCCATTTAATACCTCCATAACCTTTAATAAAAAAGAACTTTCATATCTATTTATTACCACTAAACTCTTAATTTGTAAATAGAAAAGTGGTATAATTTAATAAAAAAGGATGGTGGAGAATGCTAAAACTTTTTGATTTAGTTGAAGAGAGCGAACCGAAAAAAAGAATAGATGAATTGAGAAAAGAGATAGAGCGTTATAACTATTATTATTATACTAAAAATGAATCTATAATCTCTGACTTTGAATTTGATAAACTTTTAAAAGAGTTAGAAAAATTAGAAAAAGATTATCCTGAATTTAAAGAGGAGATATCTCCAACAAAACATGTGGGAGCAATTGATTTAAAAGAATCTAAGTTTAAAAAAGTTATTCATAAAAAGCCTATGTTAAGCTTAAGTAACTCATACAATATTGAGGATGTAATTGCTTTTACAGAGAGAATAGAAAAAAATCTTGAGTATAAGCATGAAAGATTAGAGTATGTTCTTGAGTTAAAGTTAGATGGAGCTAGTATAAGTATAACTTACGAAAAAGGTCAACTTGTAAGAGCAGTAACAAGAGGGGATGGAATAGAGGGAGAGGATGTTACAGAAAATATCTTAGCTATTAATACAATTCCTAATTATTTAAAAGAGGATGTTGATTTAGAGGTTAGAGGAGAGATTGTACTTCCTTTAAGTCAATTTGAAAAATTAAATGAAGAAAGATTAAAAAATGGTGAAGAGATATTTGCCAACCCAAGAAACGCAGCTAGTGGAACTTTAAGACAGTTAGATTCAGAAATAGTTAAAGAAAGAGGATTGGATGCTTATTTCTATTATGTAGTGGAACCTTTAAAATATGGTTTTAAAACTCATAAAGAAAGTTTAGATTATTTAGATAAAGTAGGAATAAAAACAACTGGAGTAGCTGAGGTTATTGATGACTTAACTATTATGGAAAAAAGAATAGCTTACTGGGAGATTGAAAGAGAGAAGTTAGACTTTGAAACAGATGGATTAGTAATAAAATTAGATAATATAGATTTATGGGAAGAGGTAGGATATACAACAAAAAGTCCAAGATGGGCAATAGCTTACAAATTTCCAGCAAAACAGGTAACAACTAAACTTTTGGGTATAACTTGGCAAGTTGGAAGAACTGGAAAAGTTACTCCTGTAGCAGAGTTAGAAGAGGTTGAACTATCTGGAAGCAGAGTTAAAAGAGCTAGTTTACATAATATGGATGAGATTTTAAGAAAAGACATTAGAGTTGGAGATAGAGTATTTATAGAAAAAGCAGCTGAAATTATTCCACAAGTTGTAAGTTCTATAAAAGAGGTTAGAACAGGAGAGGAAAAAGAAGTTACTCCTCCAACAAACTGCCCAGTGTGCGAATCAGTTTTAGAAAAGGAGGAGGGGTTAGTTGATTTAAAGTGTGTAAATCCTAACTGCCCAGCAATTATTCAAGGAAGTATAGAGTATTTTGTATCTCGTGATGGGATGAATATAAGTGGATTTGGAAGTAAGATTGTAGAAAGAATGCTAGAGTTAAATTATATAAAAGATATTACTGATATATATAATTTAGGAGAACATAAAGAAGAACTTATGCAATTGGATAAGATGGGAGAAAAAAGTGTAGAAAAACTTTTAGCTTCAATAGAGAAAAGCAAAGAGAGACCATACTCTAAAACACTATATGCTTTAGGAATACCTTTTGTTGGAAAATTTTTAGGAAATGTTTTAGCAAAGAAAAGTAAAAATATAGATAGATTATCTCAAATGTCTAAAGAGGAACTTTTAGAGATTGATGGTGTTGGTGATAAAGTTGCAGAATCTGTTTATAACTTTTTTAGAGATGAAAAATCAATGGCAATAGTGAAAAAGTTAAAGTATTATGGAGTAAACTTTGGAAAATCAGATGAAGAAGTTGAAGAGAAAATTGTTGAAAATGGTAAGTTTTCAGGAAAGACATTCCTATTTACAGGAAAACTACAAAGATTTAAAAGAGAAGAGATTAAAGACTTAATAGAATCTTTAGGTGGAACAAATTTATCATCTGTGAGCAAAAAGCTTGATTACTTAATTGTTGGAGAGGATGCAGGTAGTAAATTAACAAAGGCAAAAGAGATTGGAACAATAAATATTTTAACAGAGGATGAATTTATAGAGTTAACAAAATAATAAAAACCTCCCTAGGCTTAAGCCTAGGGAGGTTTTTATATATATTAGCACTTTATTTATAAATTATTTATTAAGCAGCTTCAGTTTCATTTAAAGACTTCTCATATACTCTTAAGAAAGGAATGTATAAGAAGAATGAAACAGCAACCAATCCACAACTTAGGATAAACGCAGTAATACTGAAGTTAGTAGCAAGTAATGCTCCGATTGGCCCTGGAGTTGTCCAAGGAACAAGAGTTATAATTTTTCCTACTAAATCAAACTTTGTAGCAAACCATGCTATACAAGCATTTAATACTGGGATTCCAACGAATGGAATGAATAGTAATGGGTTCATTACAATAGGTGCTCCAAACATTATTGGTTCATTGATATTGAATACTGCTGGAATAACTGAAAGTTTTCCAATTGATTTAATATGTGCATTCTTACTTACAGACATAGCAAGTGCAAGTCCTAAAGTAGCTCCAGCTCCTCCGATATAAACATAAGCATCAAGGAATCCTCCTGCAAATATCTTAGGTAAAGCTTCACCAGCTTGAAGAGCAGCTTGGTTAGCAGCAAGGTTAGATAGTGTTATAGAGTTAATAATAGCTATAACGATATTTGTTCCGTGTAATCCAGCAAACCATAAAAGGTGAGTGATTATGATAATAAAGATTACAGAGATTAATGAATCAGACATATTTAATAATGGTGCAAAAGCTTTTAAAATAATCTCAGGAACCATAATGTTTAAGCTCTTCATTGCAAATATATTCATTGCGTGGAAGATGATTGTAACAAATACGATTGGGATTAATAACTCAAAAGATTTAGCAATTGCAGGTGGTACAGAATCAGGTAGTTTTATAACAAACTTCTTTTGTACTAATAGTCTGAATATTTCAATAGCTATTATTGCTCCTAGGATAGCTGTAAATAATCCTTTAGCGTCAAGGTATCTAGCATCCATAATTGGCATCCATCCACCATCAGGGATAAGGAATAGAGCTCCAGCTCCCTCAGCTTGACCAACAGGTAACCAATCTAGTTTCGCTGAAACTAGTAAAAATGCATACATTGATAAGAATCCACCAGTTGTACCATTAAGACCGTAGCTATTAGATAAAGACATTCCAATTCCATAAGAAACGAATAGAGACATAATTCCCATACTTACATAGAAAGGTTGTACTAAATCTCCTTTAAAAGATCCCATTAAATTAGCGTACCATTCCATGTAAAGTACGTTATTAGGATCAGTAAATGGTAGGTTTACCATTAAAAGGATAAATGAACCAATAATTAAGAACGGCATTGTGTAAACGAAACCGTCTTTGATTGCATTTAAATATCTGTTTTGTCCAACTTTGGCAGCAACAGGCATAAGTTTTTCTTCAATAAGATTCATAAAGTTACTCATAAATTTTTCCTCCGTTTTTTAGTTTTATTATATCAAATTTTATAGAAAGGGGTGGAGGAAAAAACTTCCCCTCCCCATAATTTTTATAATACTTTTATATAGTTGATATTAGTTAAACTTGTAGTTTAAACCAACGTATGTCCACCACATATCAAGATCTTTTTTACCTTCGTTACCACCGATTTTATCAGCGTTTTTGTAATCTCTAGTATTATCATCATATGCAACTCCTAAGAAAGTTGAGAATTGCTCATTGATTACATAGTTAGCCATTAATTCATATCTAACTCTTGATCCAGCTTTGTTCTCATAATCTCTTATGTAATCTCCATTAACTTTAGCATCTTGAGTTCTCTCTAAAGTGAATCTGATTCTAGGCATGATAGTTAATTTTTCAGTAGCTTGATATGGCATCATAACTCTTAATTGAGTTTCAACCATTTCATAAGAATCATACATCTCTCCAGTAGTATAGATAGTAGGATTTAATGATAACTTTTCAGTTAATTTAAATGAAGGTCCAAAATCTCCTTCCCAGTACCATCCATTATCTCTTTCAGAAGAAATTGTATGTGTACCTGGAGCATCTTTTAATTCATTTAAACCTGTTGATTTATCTTTATCATATCCTACAACTAACCATCCAGCTAACATTCCGTTAAAATGATTAAAGTCAGTTCCTAATTCATATCTATCTCTAGTCCAGTTAGATTGGTAAGCATTTTTAGAATAATCTCTAGTTCTTTCTTCATTTCTATATTTTAAATGGAATGCTTGGTTAGCAAATAATTGATATCTAACTTTCCAGTCTACTCTTAGTGCTTCCCACTCAGCATCAGGTCTATTGAATCCTAAATCTCCACCAAATCTTTTCTCAACATTTAAATCTAAAGTTAATTTTCCTTTTGAAGCAGATACTCCAGTTCCAATGAAAGTTCCATCTTCATCGTCACCAATATTTTCTCCAGGTCCTTGCCATCTTAAAGATGATCCCCCATCAAAATCCTCTGTCTCTAAGTACATTCTACCATTAAAAGTCCATTTATCTTCTGGAACTTCAACCATAGTCATAACTTGAGTTTCTTCGTTTACATTCTCTTCTCTAATTTCCCCAGCAACAGGTGCAACTGTTTCAGTAGTAGTTGTAGGACTTGCTACAACCTCTTTAGCAAAAACGTTTGTACCTAATAATGATAAAGCAGCTAATAAATAAAGTGATTTTTTCATTTGTTACCCTCCCGTTTTTTAAATAAAAGTGTTATTATTATTTTTATTTTAATTACTTAGCTAAGCTTAAAGCAAAGTCTAAAATTTTCTTACCGTTTAAAGTTCCATATGCCATAGTATCAATTACATCTAAAGGCTTTCCAGCTTCAGCAGCGATAGCAGCTAATTCAGCTTTCTTAAATCTAACTTGTGGACCTAAAAGGAATACATCATATTTAGGTAATAATTCGTGGAATTGCTCTAAACCTACAGCATCAATTTTAACTTCTATATTTTCAGCAGCAGCAGCAGCTTCCATTTTTTTAACAACCATACTTGTTGACATTCCTGCAGAACAAAGTAATAATATTTTTTTCATAATTGTTTCTCCTTTTGATTTACATATTTGAATTTTTAATTTAAAATTTTTAATTTATGTTGAGTGAACCATTCACCTGACACTAGAATTATAAAATATGTTTTAAAAAAAGTCAAATTTCACAAAAATCAGACTTTTTTCGTCAAATAACAATATATATAATAAAAAAAAACTTGAAAATAAGAGAGAAATATTGTATTCTTTAATAGGAACGAAAAAAAAAACAAAAAAAATCGTCTAATTTTCATGGAAAACTGTTAAAAAAAAACAAAAAAATTTAAAAAAAATTAATAATTATACAAAAAAGGTGGTGGAAGTATGAGAAAAATGGCTTTTGATTTTTCTAAAAATGATATTTTTATAGATACAGATAAAAAGTTAAACAAAAAAGAAAGAGATTTTTTAGAGGTAATCAGAGAAAGATATAAAGGAAAAAATGAAAAATATATAGTTTTTACAGAAAAAGAGTTGAAATCAATTGTAAAAGAAAGAGGATTAATAGAAGATTTTTTAGATAAATTTTCTAAAAGAAGAATTCATTTGAAATTAGTTGAAAAAGATGAAGAGATATTTTTCTCGTCATTTCCCATATTTGATTTTTATATGAGAAATAGAGAGGAGTATAGGCTTTATATATCAAAATCTTTAAAATCATTAAAAGAGAGTGGAATATTTGATGATATAGATTTACTTCTAATACTTTTATTTAAAGATAAAAAAAGTTTTCAACTATATTTAGCTATGATAAAAAATAGAAATCAAGGTGGATTTTTGATAAGTAGAGATCAACTAAAGGAACTTTTAGGTGTAGGACAAGAAAACTATGAAAGATTTTATGATTTTGAAAAAACAATTTTAAAACCAGCCTTAGAAGATATAAATCAATTAACAAAATATAATATAGATTATAAAAAAATAAAAAATAGCGATGGTTTTACAAGTAAAATAATGGAGATAGAATTTATATTTAATCATAAATTATCTCCAATATTAGCTGAAGAGATTGATAGATTACTACTTCCTCTTAGAGATAGAGTAGATTCTATATCAAAAGTAAGTAAAGTAATAGAGGAAGCATTATTAAAAGAGGGAGTAGAGTTTGTAAGAAATAATCTTTATCATTTAGATAAAGGTATCTCTGGTTCTTTAGATGATGCTATATGTTTGGCTTTAAAAGAAAATCAGAATATAGATCATCAAGAGAAATATATTTTAGTTAGTAAAACAGTAGATATATTTTCAAATAGATTTATCTTTGAGTCAAGACTTTATAAAGAACTTTTAAAATGTAAGTTTTATTATAATTACAATTTTTTAAAAGCTTTAAGAAATATGAAAGTTGGAGAGACTCTAGAATATAAAGATGAAAGACATAAAATCAATATTCTTTATTTAGATAAAGGTAGAGAGAGTACTATAGAGATATATAAAACATCAGAAGATGCTACAGGAGAAAAAAAATAAATTTACCCGTTAATATGTGAAAAAAAGTAAAAAGTAATTGAAATTATTGTAGATATTAGACGAAAAAAAAGAATATATTTTTCTTGAAGTTTTAACTCTTGACTTATGCTGAAAAATCTAGTAAAAACTAAGTAAAATAAAGGTTTTCAGGAGGGAGTAGAGAATGAAACAATTAGGAATATCTATATATCCATTTCATGCTACATTGGAAGAAAATAAAAACTATATTGAGCTAGCAGCAAAATATGGATATAAGAGAGTTTTTACTTGCTTATTATCAGTTGATGGGGATAAAGAAGTTATATTAAAAGAGTTTAAAGATACAATTGAGCATGCAAATAACTTTGGAATGGAAGTTATGGTAGACGTGGCTCCATCTATATTCAGTAAATTAAATATAAGTTATGAAGATCTTTCATTTTTTAAAGAGATTGGAGCTACAGGAGTAAGATTAGACCTAGGTTTTTCTGGAAACGAAGAGAGTATCATGACATTTAATGAGTATGGATTATTAGTTGAGATAAATATGAGTCAAGATACAAACTATGTAAATACAATAATGGATTTTATGCCAAATAAAGAGAAATTAGTTGGATGTCATAATTTCTATCCACATAGATATACAGGGCTTTCAAGAGAGCATTTTAGAAGTTGTAATAAGAGATTTAAAGGTTTTGCTTTAACAACAGCAGCATTTGTAACATCACAAACAGGAACTTTTGGACCATGGCCAGTAAATGATGGACTTTGTACATTAGAAGAGCATAGAGATTTACCAATTGAAGTTCAAGGTAGAGAGTTATTTAATGAAGGAATAGATGTTGTAATTATATCAAACTGTTTTCCAACAGAAGAGGAACTTAAGAGACTAGCAGATGTAAATAAAGAGATGCTAGAGCTTGAGTGTGAAGTTTATGATGGTGTAGGGTCAGTTGAAAAAGATATAATTGAAAAAGAACTACATTACCAAAGAGGGGATGTAGGAGAGTATGTTGTTAGATCGACACAGTCAAGAGTAAAATATAAAGGAACTCATTTTGAGTTATTTAACCCAGTTGATATTAAAAAAGGAGATGTATTAATCGAATCATCACTTTATGGTCAATATGCTGGAGAGTTACATATTGCAAGAAAAGATATGAAAAATTCAGGAAAAACAAGTGTAGTTGGGAAAATAGATCCAAACTACATGGGATTATTAGATAGTATTAAACCTTGGCAAAAATTCAAGATTAAAATAAAAAAGTAATAAAAATCGGTTTAGGAGGATATAAAATGGTAGATTTTACAGAAGAGGAATTAGAAGAGATAATATTTTCAATAGTAGCATATGCAGGAGAAGCTAAAGGATGTGCACATCAAGCACTAGCATTTGCTGAAGAGGGGAAATTTGAAGAAGCTGAAGAGTGTATGAAAGAGTGTGACGCAGCAGTTTTAAAAGCTCACCACGTACAAACAGATATGATTCAAAAAGAAGCGGGAGGACAAAAAATACCTTTATCAATAGTTTTCGTTCACGCTCAAGATCACTTAATGACAGCTTTATCAGAGAGAGAGTTAATTAAGAAAATGATTAAATTAAACAAAAGATTATTTGCTTTAGAAAGTAAGTAATAAAAAGTGAAACAAAAAACCCCTTGAAATTTCAAGGGGTTTTAATTTTATACTTATGCTAACCAAGCACCAAACATCCAGATATGTTTTTGATATAAAGCAGCTATATCAGTAACTAGAGTAAGAGTTTCTTGATCATCCTCTTTTTCAGCGATTCCCATAATAATGTTAGCTTCAGCTAAAAGAAGTTTGAAATCTTCTAACATTAATTTAACAGCTTCTTTAGCTGGATATGCTTTAGTTTCAGCTTCAGCTAAAACAGTATGTTTTAAATAGATTTCTAAAGATCCAAAAGGTCTGTGTCCGATCATTAAAATTCTCTCAGCAACAGAATCGATTTGTGCATCAATTTCACCCATTATACCATCAAGCATAGGATGTATAACGAAGAAGTGCTCTCCAGTTAAATTCCAGTGGAAGTTATGTACTTTAGTTTTAAATACATGTAAGTCTCCTACAAATTTGTTCATTTGAAATACTAGATCTTTATTTTCCATAAAAAATCCTCCTCTTGTTTAAAAAACCTTTAGTTTTTATTTTCTGACTTCACTTTCATTATTCGAGGATTTTATAAATTTCCTTTTAAGAAAATAAAAAAAAATTAAAAAGACATATTAATAAGAGTTGTACTTATCTTTTCAGAGATATCTTTCATAGCGATTATGATTTCATTTATATGAGATTCATTAGTATTGTTGCTAAAAAAAGGACAACTTAAAGCAGCTATAATTTTATTATTTTTATCATAAATAGGAATAGCTACGGCACTAATTGTATTTGAATGCTCCATGTTGTCAAATGCAATTTTTTTTATATTAACTTTAAAAAGTTCTTTTTTTAGAATATCTCTACTAGTTATTGTATTTTCAGTATATTTTGGCAAAGTTTCAGGAAGTAAAGAGTTCAATTTTTTTTCTGTTAGTTGACAGATTAAAATTTTACTTGCTGCACCTGCATGTAGAGGAAAGATTGCATTTTCTGGAACTGTAATTTTATAATAATCATTACTTTCAACAGAAGCAATGACTCTAATTTTGTTTTTATCAAAAACACTAACTTTAAATGTTTCCTTAAATTTTAAAGATAGTTCTTCTAAATATGGATATGAAATATTTTTTATTAAGTTATAATTTTTATTTTTATTTGAAAAGTAATCAAACTTATTTCCTAAAGTATAATCTTTTCCATTTTGATAGATATATCCCATTGTGACTAAAGTATAGATTAATCTATTTGTAGTAGCTTTAGGTATATTTAAATCTTTAGAGATTTCAGCTTGAGAAGCTTTCTCTTTTAAATAAAGATAGTTGAAAATTTTATCAATTTTTTCCATAGCTGGAACTAATTTTTTCATATTCTAATTCACCATTGTTGTAGTTTTTTGTACTTTTCCAAATCCTTTTTGATAAGTAGTTCTTTCTGTTGTTCCACTAGGATATCTTTTTTCTACAGTAACTTCAGGTCCAGATTCAGCATCTATAAATTCAACTATTTCATATATATTTTCACCAGATTTCCAAGTTTTTCCAACTGTAAATGGTGCCTTTAAAACAACTTCACCTTTAGTTAAATTTAGATCATCTATATTTACATGAGTATCCTCACCAACATAGATTAGAGAGATTGAATCTCTATTAACTAGGTATACTCTTTCAACTCTTGTAGCTGTATCAGTAGTTTCCTCAATAATAAATCTTAAGCCATTTTTTCGAACTGTTTTACTAGTAGTTTTCGAACCAGCATTTTCAAATCCACCTTTATAAGTAAAATCTCCTGCTACAAAAAAATCAGAGACAACATATTCTTCTGTGTTGCTACATCCCATTAAAAAAAGTAAAAAACCAAAAACAAATAGATATTTTTTCATAAAATCTCCTCCTATAAAAAGAATATTTTCATTAGTATAAACTGATTATACCTTAAATATAAAAAATCTACTAGAAAAAAAGTTGAGTTTGTAACATATGTTACAGAAAAAAAATAACTATACTGATATAATCCACTTATGAATTAAAAAAGAGGGAGAGATATTAATGGAAAAAATACCGATGTTTTGTTTTCAATGTCAAGAAACAGCAGGAAATAAAGGCTGCTCAGTAGTGGGAGTTTGTGGAAAGAAACCAACTACATCAAATCTTCAAGATTTACTTATTTATACAGCAAAAGGTATATCTATTTTGAGAGAGAATTTATCTTTAGAAAGTAGATTAGAAAATAAAGAGTTGAATTCAGAGATTGACTATTATATAACAAACTCTTTATTTATAACGATAACAAATGCAAATTTTGATGATGAGATGATATCTAAAGAGATTTTAAAAGGATTAGAAATTAGAGATAAAGTAAAAACTCAATTGGATAATTTTGGATTAGATATAAAAAGATTAAAAAATCATGATGCAACAACATTTACAGTAAAAACAATAGAGGATATGAATAAAAAAGCTTTAACTATTGGGGTACTTTCAACTGAAAATGAAGATGTAAGATCTTTAAGAGAGGTTATAACTTATGGTTTAAAAGGTATGGCAGCATATTATGAGCACTCTGTAAATTTAGGATATGAGAAATCAGAAATAGTTATGTTTATAGAAAAAGCTTTAGTTTCAACTTTAGATGATTCAATCGAGTTAGGAGGTTTAGTAGGATTAACTTTAGAAACAGGAAAATTTGGAGTAGATGTAATGGCGTTGCTAGATTCTGCTAATACAGGAAAATTTGGAAATCCAGAGATAACAGAGGTAAATATTGGAGTTAGAAATAATCCTGGAATTTTAATATCAGGTCATGACTTGAATGATATAGTTCAACTTTTAGAGCAAACAGAAGGAACAGGAGTAGATGTATATACTCACTCAGAGATGTTACCAGCTCACTATTATCCAGAGTTAAAAAAATATAAACATTTAGCTGGAAACTATGGAAATGCATGGTGGAAACAAAAAGAGGAGTTTGAAACATTTAATGGTCCTGTTGTATTTACAACAAACTGTATAGTACCTCCAAAAGCTGGGGCTTCATATGAAGGAAAAGTATTTACAACAAATGCAACTGGATTCCCAGGATGGAAAAGAGTTGAAGAAAAAGATGGAAAAAAAGATTTCTCAGAAGTTATAGCATTAGCTAAAACATGTAAAGCACCAACAGAGATTGAAACAGGAAAAATTATAGGTGGTTTTGCACATAATCAAGTATTTGCACTAGCTGATAAAGTTGTAGATGCAGTAAAATCTGGAGCTATTAGAAGATTCTATGTAATGGCAGGATGCGACGGAAGAATGAAATCAAGAGATTATTATACAGAGTTTGCAGCTAATTTACCAAAAGATACAGTTATTTTAACAGCAGGTTGTGCAAAGTATAAATATAATAAATTAAATTTAGGGGATATTGGTGGAATTCCAAGAGTTTTAGATGCAGGACAATGTAATGATTCATACTCATTAGCATTAATAGCTTTAAAATTGAAAGAGGTATTCCAATTAAATGATATAAATGAGTTACCAATTGCTTATAATATAGCTTGGTATGAGCAAAAAGCTGTAATAGTTTTACTAGCATTATTACACTTAGGAGTTAAAAATATCCATTTAGGACCAACAATTCCAGCATTTTTATCAGGAAATGTTTTAAAAGTTTTAATAGATAACTTTAATATTGGAACTATTTCAACAGTAGAAGAGGATTTAAAGAATTTCTAAAAAATGAAAATAAAAATGGTAAGAGATGAGTTTCTTACCATTTTTTTATATATTATCTTGAAACAGTTGAAATACCATTATTGATGATGTTATAAATTTCATCTTTTGAAACTAAGTTTGCATCACCTCTTACAGTGTGCTTATAAACAGATGCTGCAGTTGCAAAATCTACAATATCTTTAGGTGAATGGTTATTATAGATTCCAAAAAGAGCTCCAGCAGCGAAAGCATCTCCTCCACCAACTCTATCAACAATTTGGAAAGTATATCTAGGTGAAGCTATAAGTTCCCCCTCTTTAAAGATGAAACCAGTTAAAGAGTTTTCATTAACTGAGTGAGTTTCACGTTTTGTAGAAAGTAGATATTTTATATTTGGATATTTTTTTGTAATCTCTTTATAATATTCATTTAAATCAGAATGATCTCCTAACTTCATAATGTTTTTAGCATCTAGAATACCAGCAAAACAGATATCTATATATGGAAGATAACTTGTTAAAACAGGAGAAGCTTCATCTAAAGTCCAAAGTTTTCCTCTGTAGTTAAAATCAAAACTAATTAAAACTCCCATCTCTTTGGCTTTTTCCATAATTTTAATAGTAAGCTCTTTACAATTTTCAGAAAGAGCAGGTGTAATTCCAGAAAGGTGTAGTATTTTACAATCTTTTAGAATAGATTCTATTTGTAATTCGTTATAGTTTAAAGTAGAAAATGATGAGTATTTTCTATCATAAATAACTGATGATGCTCTAACACTTGTTCCAACTTCTAGGTAGTAAGTTCCAAGTCTTTCTCCACCAAGAACTATATTTTTTGTTTCAACTCCGTTAGCTTTTAAGTATCTAAAGATAGAATCAGAAAGTGGATTGTTAGGTAGTTTAGTAACATATTCAGATTCTATTCCAAAGTTTGCAAGAGAAACAGCTACGTTAGCTTCTCCACCACCATAGTCAGCTCTAAATGTATTACTTTGAATAAATCTATTATTATTTTCAGTGGAAAGACGTAACATAATCTCTCCAAGAGTTACGATTTTACTCATAATTAGATCTCCTCTCTAACCTTTTTAACTTTAGCTATGAAAGCTTTTGCAGTAGCAGTAATCTCTTCGCTAGGTCCAGTAGCTAACTTTCCACCAACACCAACAGCTACAACTCCGTTTTTAATCCATTGATCAACGTTTTCGATAGAAACTCCACCTGTAGGCATAATATTAGCTTGAGGTAAAGGTGCTTTAACAGCTTTAATAAAGTCAGGTCCAAAAGCGCTTCCTGGGAAAAGTTTAATGATGTCACAACCTAATTCCATAGCTTTAATCATTTCAGTAATAGTCATACATCCTGGCATGTATGGAATAGCATATCTGTTACAAAGTTTAGCAGTTTCAGCATCAAATCCAGGAGAAACGATATATTTTGCTCCAGCTAAAATAGCAAGTCTAGCAGTTTCTGTATCTAAAACAGTTCCTGCACCAATTATAAAATCGTCTCCAGGGAACTCCTTAGAAAGTTCTCTAATAACCTCAGTTGCTCCAGGTACAGTATAAGTTACTTCAATTGCATTAACTCCACCAGCGATACAAGCATTAGAAACACGCTTAGCTTCCTCTAAATTCTCAGCTCTAACAACTGCAACAACACCAGTGTTTATAATTCTATCTATAATTTCATGTTTTTTTAACATTTGTAAACCCCCTATATTTCTTTTATTAGTTGACTTAATTTTATAAAAATAGTGGTTTATAAACAATGTCAATTTCATAAAAAAATTCCATATATGAAACTAAAGGAAATAAGCCACTAAAAAGGTAGAAATATTTTGTGAAATATAGTAAAATGTAGGTAATACTCTATATAGGTTTTAAGGAGGAGAAATGCAAAATTATAATGAATTATTAGAAGCAAATTTAGAATGGGTTGAAAAAAGATTGGATTTAGACAAAGATTATTTTAAAAATCTTTCGAAGGGACAAAATCCACCATTTCTATATATAGGATGCTCAGATAGTAGAATGCCTATTGACACATTTACTCAAAGTGAACCTGGAAGTTTTTTTATTCATAGAAATATAGCTAATCAAGTATTTTCTAATGATATGAATTTTTTAGCAACTTTGGAGTATGCAGTTGAACAGTTAGAAGTGGAGCATATAATAGTTTCTGGTCACTACGAGTGCGGAGGAATTAAAACAGCTCATGATAAGTGCAGACACTCTTCAATAATATCAAGTTGGTTAATGCCAATAAAAAAGATAGAGGTAGAGCATAAAGAGGAGTTAGAAAATCTAGCAACTGAACAGGAAAGGTTAGATAGATTAACAGAGTTAAACGTATTAGAGCAACTTAAACATATATTTGAATTATCAGTTATAAGAAATAGAATTGAAAATGGAAAATATCCAAGAGTTCATGGATGGGTTTTAGATATTAGAAGTGGAAAGATAGTTGAAATAGAGATTCCAATAGAAGATTGGAAATCAAAAGGAATAATACCTAAAGAGTATCAAGTTTAATAACTAATCCTTTGTCTTTTAAAAATTTAAAAGATAGAGGATTTTATTATGTAGTAATAAATAAAATTTGTTTCATCTGTAGAATTTATTTAGTTTAAAAAATTTAAAAGATATAATATTTAGGAGGAAAAAAGTGGAAGTTAAGTCACAAAGTTTTGTGGAAGAAGTTTTAAATCACTTAGTTGATAAAAATATTTTTGTCAATTTTACAGTGGAGTTTTTATTTTTCATAATAAAACTATTTATCTGTATAGGGATATACTATTTTGTTTTAAAGTTAGTAAAAAAAATAGCGCCAATTTATAATAAAGCTAAAAAAGAGAATGTAATAGATCCATCTCTTAGAAGTTTTATTAGATCAATTTTATATGTGGGATTACACGCTACATTAATAACAATTTGCCTTTTGATTATGGGAGTAAAAGAGAGTAGTTTACTTGCATTCTTTGGAACATTGGGAATAGGTGTTGGTTTAGCATTAAAGGATAACCTATCAAACTTTGCAGGTGGAATAATTGTTTTGATATTTAAAACATATAAAGTTGGAGATGAAGTAAATATAGCTGGAGAGATGGGATATGTATACGATATTGATATTTTTTCTACTACAGTTAGAACTCATAATAATGATTTAGTAATAGTTCCAAATGGTTCTATTGTCTCAAATAAAGTAATAAACTATACAAAAACACCAATTAGAAGATTAAAATTTATAATAGGAGTATCTTACGATGCAGATTTAGATGTAGCTAGAGAGGCTTTAGAAAAACTTTTAAGAAGTAATCCTTTAGTTTTAACAGATCCTCCTGTATATAGCCATGTAGATGCCTATGCAGACAGTTCTATAAATATAGCTTTAAAAGGTTGGACAACAAATGAGCACTACTGGACAGTTTATAAGGAAACATTAAATGGAATTAAAGGTGCTTTAGATAGAGAGAATATAAGCATACCATTCCCACAAATGGATGTTCATTTAAATAATGTTGATAAATAAAAAAGCTGAAGAGATTCAGCTTTTTTTTAAAATCTATATCCTAAAGAGAGAGTTACACTCTTTCTCTTTCCAAAACCAACTTCAGTTGTAAATTCAACTGATTTATTTATTTCACTTCTAAAACCAATAACATTGTTCCAAGGAGATGAAGTACTCTCTTTTACTTCAAATTTTCCATTTTTAACATTGATTCCAGGTGGAAGAATTCCAAGTGTATTGATATCTCCTTTTAAAGTTTGGGTAATATTTTGATACATAGTTCCAATCCAAATAGAGTTTTTAGTGTTATAAAAGTCAAAGTTATAACCAACTTTTGGAGAAACAACAAAAGCCGAGATATCTCCCTCAATAATATTTAAAGTAGTGTTAGTATAGTTGAAATCAACAAGAGAGAAGAAATTTTTATACCCTCCAGCTAAAACAGTTCCAACTCCATAAGTAGTTCCTTCATATCTTAAAGTAAAATCAACATCTTTAATAGGTATAGGAATAGGTTTTCCAGTTGGAAAGATAGATGGTAAAAAGAAAGTTCCATTGACATTAGCTGTAGAATGTCCTTTTGTTTTTCCTAAAATTCCATAAACATTTAAAAAAGGGAAAACCCAAATGTCAGCTTTAACCAGTTTATTTGTATTAACTGTTTTAGCTTTATCTGCATTAAGATTTAAACTTTTTCCAATATCTAATTTTCCAATGGTTCCTGTTAAGTTAATCTCTTTAATATCAACATCTTGTTTCATATCTACATATATAACATTTATTCCATAAGGATTTGGAAGTTCATACCCCATTTTACGAGCTTCGTCTCCAAGTAAAGGAAACATAGATTTATTATGTAAAGAATTATCAGAAGAGATAAGTAAAATACTATTAAAAATAAAAGTGATTAGCAATACTAAAGTTTTTTTCAAAAGAACCTCCTAAAATATATTTTAACGGAAAATTATATCATAAAAAGATAGATAAAGCTATTAGAAAAATAATAGAAAAGAAAAGCGTAAAGTATTTCTAATATTACTATATGTAACTATAAGTTATAATATTAAGTTATTAAAAATAAAAGGAGTTTGTGAAAATGAGAATTATAATACTTTTTATGATTGTAGGAAATATGTTATTTGCTAATTCAATTTTAGGATATTGGATGACTCAAGAGGGAAAAAATGGAAAGGAAGCCATTGTTTTAATAGAAAAGGAAAAAAATACATATATAGGAAAAATAAAGTATATAGCGACAGTTGATAAAAATTTTAATATAATAAGTTATACAAATAAAGATGAGATAATAGATTTTGAGTTAGTAAAAGATTTTCAAAAAGTTGATGATGTAACATACAAAAAGGGGCGAATAATAGATCCAAAAAGTTCAAGAGAATATTATGCCTCTGTAAAACTTGAAGGTAATAAATTTATATTAAAAGGTTCACTTGATCCTCATGGAATATTGGGAGCTAAGAGAGTTTGGAAAAAAATAGATAAAGAGTACATAAAAAAATATGGTGATGAAAAATTATGATGAATAAAAGAAAGTTATCTCCTAATGAGAGAATGTATCTAGCATTTGAAAAAAACTATAACTCTTTTGTAATAAATAGGATTGTAGAGGGAAGAGGGGATATAAAAATAGATGTTTTTCAAAAAGCAGTTAATAAAGTTAGTGAGATATATCCTGAAAGTAGATTTAAATTAAAAAATGGATTTTGGGTAGATTCAAAACTCTGTCCAAAAGTTATCAAGATTCAAAGAAAAGATGTGGGAAAAGATTTTAAAGAGTTAATGAAAAGAAAGATCGATTTAACTAAAGATGTAGCCTGTGAAATATACTATCTTAATGAATTTGATAAAATAACAATTATATTTCGAACTCACCATGGAGTGATGGATGGAAAAGGACAAGGAATTTGGATTGAAGCAATTTTTAAAGAGCTTAATAATTTAGAGGTTGAAAAGTTTTCTTCTAAAGTGAGAGACATAGATTTACTAAAAGATAGTGGAATTAAGAAAAATAGCGACATAGTAACAGTTGGAAAATATTCACCACTAAAAGATAGAGTATCTTATAAAATTACAGATCCAATCTCTAAAAAAATTGAGCTTGATGAAAAAATAAATAGTATAACAGCTAAATTAATAGGTGGTATTCAGAGTTTAAGTGAAGATTCTAAAAGTAGATTTATAATAACAAGAGATATAAGAGAAAAGTTTCCAGAAGAAAAATTAAATACTGGAAATCTATCACTACCCATGTATTTAGAAACTACAAGTGAAAATTGGCAAGAGATAAATAAAGATTTAATAAATACAATATTAAAAAATGAAGATATAGAATATTCACCAAAGGAGTATTTTATATTTGAGAATATTCCAATGGATATTTTAAGATTGGGATTAAAATATACAATTTTTAATTATAATAGGCAAGAAAAAACTGCAACAACAGCGGTAATATCAAATTTAGGTAGAATTGATTTACAAAATTATAAAACAAAATATTTTATACCAGAAAAAGTTTATGCACTACCAGTAATAACACCACTAGTTCCATTATCTTTTGTAATAACTGAGTTAGAGAATAAAACTATAATAACAGTTGGGTATTATGAAGATAACTATGAAGAGGAGAAATTAGAGGAGTATTTAGAAAAGTTAAAAGATACTCTTTTAAATAGAGTGAAAGTTGAGATTAAAGGTAATAAAGAGGTAAAAAAAGTTGATGTATTTAAAGATATTTTTAAAAAATCTGATCAAGAAGATATTTTAACTTTAGAGAATAATAAAGAAATAAGTTATAGAGATATATTTATTGGTGCTTCAAAAGTAGCTAATTATTTGAAAAAAATAGGAGTTAACAAGGGAGACAGAGTTTCTATATCAACAAAAAGAGACTCAAGTTATTTAATCTCTATATTAGCATGTATAAAAGTAGGAGCTGTATTTATACCAATAGATCCAGAGTACCCAAAAGAAAGAGTAGATTATATAAAGGAGAGCTCAGCAAGTAAGATATTGTTAGAATCTTTAGAGTTTATTTTAGAAGAAGATACTCTAAATAATCTAAATTTTAAAGAGTTTACAGAATATAAAAATGAAGATGTTATTTATACTATTTACACTTCAGGAAGCACAGGAAAGCCTAAAGGTGTAGAAATAACATATGGTACACTTTGTAACTATATATCTAACTGCATTGAAAAATATGGGATAACAGAGAAAAGTATATTTGGTTTTTTCACATCAATATCCTTTGATTTATCTATAACAGCGATTTTTACAACATTACTAGCAGGTGGGAAAATAGAGTTTTTTAATGAGAAAATTACACCAATAACTTTAAAAAATATTTTTGAAAATAGTAAAATGAATAGTGTAAAAATGACACCAACTCACTTGGAAATTATTTCAAAATATAATATAAAAAAGGATAGGTTTAAGTTAGTAATTGTAGGTGGAGAACAGTTAAAGGTAAGTACAGCTAAAAAAGCTCAAGATATTTTAGGTGATAGTTGTAAAATAGTTAATGAATATGGACCAACAGAAGCTACAGTGGGGTGTATATACCATATTTTTGATAAAAATAAAACTTATATAGGAGAGGGATTGCCAATAGGAAAACCTTTAGATAATATTGATCTTTATTTAGAGATTGATACTAATGAAAATATGGGAGAACTATTTATAGGTGGAGACTGTTTAGCAAAAGGATATTATAATAACTTAAAAGAGACTACAGATAAATTTATATACTTAGAAAATAAAAGATTTTATAAATCAGGAGATCTATGTAGAATAAATAAAGATAATGATTTGGAGTTTTTAGAAAGAAAAGATTTCCAAGTTAAAATTAGAGGTTATCGTATAGAGTTAGAAGAGATTGAAAAAAAGATAGAGGAATATCCATCAGTAGTAGGGTGTAGAGTTGTTCCTAACTCATCTAAAAATGCTTTGTTAGCATATTATATTGGAAAAATAGATCAAAAAGAACTTTTAAAAAATCTTAAAGAAAAGTTACCAGAATATATGATACCATATGCTTTCTTTGAAATTGATGAGTTTCCACTAAATTCTAATGGAAAATTAGATTTAAAAAAACTTAAAGAGTTAGGACAAAAAGATTTTAAAGATAATATAGATGAGGTGTCATTATCAAGTTTTGAAAAAAAGATTATCAAAATTTGGGAAGAGATATTAGAGATAAAAATAGATAAAAATAAAGTGAATTGGAATTTTTATGAATTAGGTGCAGACTCTTTGAGTATAGTTAGATTTATAAATGAGATAGAACCTTTTATAAATAAAGAGGGAGTAGAAAAAATTCTATTAAATCCAAACTTAGAAACAATAAGTAAGTATAAAAAATAAAATCCCCCTAGCTAGGGGGATTTTTATATATATTTACATATATTTTTTCAAAAGAGCTTCATAAGTTCCATCTTTTTTCAATTCATCTAAAGCTGTGTTGATTTTATTTAAAAGCTCACTATTTTTTTTAGAGATAGCAATAGCATATTCTTCAGGTTCTCCAGATGTTTCTGCTAATTTTAAACCTTTGTTATTTTTCACATAGTTTAAAGCAGTTTCAGAATCTAAAACAACAGCATCGATTTTATTGTTTTGCAGTTCCATGATAGCAGCGTAAGAAGCATTATATTTTTTTGACTTAACATCCTTCATCTCACTAACTACAACATCCCCAGTAAATCCTAGCATAACTCCAACAAGTTTTCCTTTTAAATCATCGAATGTTTTAATATCACTATTATTATCATTTAAAATTATAACTTGGTTAGCTGTGTAATATGGATTTGAAAAATTAACAGCCATTTTTCTCTCATCACTAGCTGTCATTCCAGCTATAACAATATCTATTTTATTAGTTTCAAGAGCTGGAATTAGCCCATCAAAAGCCATATCTTTAATAACTATTTCCATACCTAATTTTTCCCCAATAGCTTTAACTAAATCTATATCAAATCCAACTACCTCCCCTTTATCAAGGTATTCGAAGGGTGGAAATTCAGCATTAGTACCAACATAAAGTTTTCCTTTTGCAAAAGTTAAAGTACTCATAATTAACATTAAAAATAAAACCAAATTTTTAAAAATCTTTTTCATAATATCCTCCTCAATGTTTTTAAAATATTTTATATTAATGATTTAAAACCTTTTCAATGAAATCTTTTGCTCTAGAGTGGTTAGACCCGTCAAAAAGTTCGTCAGGTGTTGTATCTTCTAAAATAGATCCTTGATCCATAAATAAAACTCTATCTGCAACTTTTCTAGCAAATCCCATTTCATGTGTAACTACAACCATAGTCATTCCCTCTTTAGCAAGATCTCTCATAACATCTAAAACTTCACGTATCATTTCAGGGTCTAGAGCAGATGTAGGTTCATCAAAGAGTATAACTTCAGGATCCATACAAAGAGCTCTAGCAATAGCTATTCTTTGTTTTTGACCTCCAGATAGTTGATCTGGATATGCTAAAGCTTTATCTTTTAAACCAACTTTTTTTAATAAAATAAGAGCTTTTTCTTCAACATCCTCCTTTTTCATACTTTTAACTTTCATAGGAGCTAAAGTAAGATTTTCAAGAACTGTTTTATGGGGAAAAAGGTTGAAGTGTTGAAAAACCATTCCAACTTTAGCTCTCATATGATTTATATCTGTTTTAGAACTCATAATATCTTCTCCACTGATATAGATATGCCCAAGAGTAGGTTCTTCTAAACGATTTATACATCTTAAAAATGTGGATTTTCCACTTCCAGAAGGTCCAATTACTGCAACAACTTCTCCTTTCATTATATGAGTAGAAACTCCTTTTAAAACTTCAAGTTCCCCATAATTTTTAAATAAATTATCAACTTTTATCATTTATTACTCAACCCCTTTTCAACGCCTCTCATGATTTTTGTAAAGATTCCAACTAAAACTAGGTATATTAAACCAACTAAAAGTAGTGGCTCAACTCCTCTATAAGTTTGAGATGTAATTATGTTTGCAGATCTTAAAAGGTCTACTCCACCGATAAATCCAACTATAGATGTCTCTTTTAAAAGAGTAATAAATTCACTAACTAATGCTGGAAGTATTTTTCTAATAGCTTGTGGAATTATAACCTCTTTCATAGCCATTGGATAACTCATTCCAAGAGCTCTAGAAGCTTCCATTTGTCCTTTATCTAACCCTTCAATACCAGCTCTGATAATCTCAGCAACATAAGCACTAGAGTTTATTCCAAAGGCAATACCAGCAACTAAAAATATAGGCATGTCACGGAATCCAGCAAAAATAATATTAGCTAGAACTAGAAGTTGAACAACTGCTGGAGTCCCTCTAATAAGATCAATATAGCAAATAGCTATCCATTTGAATCTAGGTGAAAGTCTTAAAAGTGCGATAAAAATACCAAAAATAACACCAAAGATAGCTGAAAAAGCTGTAACACCAACTGAAAAAGCTAAACCTTGAAGAACGTATTGATATCTGTAACCATCAATAAAAATTGTTTTTAGTGTACTTAAGTAATCTCCCATAAAAATCTCCTTTATATTAGTATTTGGTATAAAAAAAGAAGGTCTAAGAGTATAGACTTATACTCTTAGACCTTCCAAAATTAAAAGGGTAAATAATTTTGCGAAAGTAATCCATAGTTATAAAAATAAAAATGGATGGCCAGCATCAAAAATTACTAAGAATATAATAGAATATAGAGTTTTTATTATTTTGTACCCTATTCCTATCATTTCTAAATAACATGACCTGACCTCCTTTAAAAAATTCTTAAACTACTAAAGTTTGATTGATTATAAACTATGAAAATAAAATTGTCAAATACTTTTTTATAAAAATATTTTTCCTAAAAGTGCTTATGAGAAAACACTCACAAGTACCCTTAGGAAAAAAGCTGAGCAGGGGGGAGTGCTCAGCTTTTCTTAGACACTTTTACTACTAAATAAAAGGGTCTTTAGTGGGGGGATTTTTATTGGGAAATTAGTAGATGAATCTATTGGAATGATTAGGGGGTCATTCCAACGATATATGTCAGTCGCTATATTATTACTAAATTGCCCTAGAAATTCCTTCAAATTAATTTTAAAAATTTTTGATTTATTTGGATTTCTATTTGTAAGAACTCCTATAAAGTCTCTCTCGTTGGGGAAGAATCTAATGTAAGCAAACACGTCAGGATGTGGTGAAAAAAATTTAATTTCACCTTTTTTTAACACTTTAGAACTAGATCTTAAAAAAGAAATTTTTTTATACCAACTTAAAAGATCTTGGTCCTCTTTTCCCCAAGGATATGTTCTTCGGTTATCTGGATCTTTGCCTCCCTCTACTCCTACTTCATCTCCATAATAGATAACAGGAACTCCAGGAAGAGTAAATTGAATTAAACTCAAAGATTTTAGAATTCTAGTTGTAGCAGGCTCTAAATATTGAGGTTCAAGATTATAATCTTTTACGATATCTTTAACAGAGGTTTTTATTCTCTTTACATCATGACTTCCTAAAAGATTAAAGGATGCAAAATAATTTTCTTTAGGATAGTTTTCTTTTAAAGAGTTCATATATTTACAAAGAGTTTCACTATCGATAGAACCATTGTAGAAGTTTAAAAGATATGTTCTAAGAGGATAGTTCATAGCTGAATCTAGTTGCTTACCATTAAAATACTCTCTTCTTTGACCATAACTTATCTTATTACTAGCATCTTCCCAAACTTCCCCAATAATAACTGATTCAGAGTCAATATTTTTACATTTATATTTTAAGCTCTCAATAAAGAAGCTTGGAAGTTCATCAGCTACATCAAGTCTCCAACCTTTAATGCCAGTTTTCATCCAATGATTAATAACACTATTTTCCCCTTCAACAATATATTTAAAAAAGCTAGGTTCTAGTTCATTTACACAAGGTAAATCTTTAATTCCCCACCAACAATCGTAGTCATAGGGATAGTTTTGGAATCTATACCATGGATAAAATGGTGAGGATGTAGATGTAGATGCTTCTTTAAAATATATACTGTCTTTTCCGGTATGATTAAAAACACCATCTAAAATTGTGTATATTCCTCTTTTTTTACACTCTTTAACCATATCTTTAAAATCTTTATATGTTCCTAAA
The DNA here is from genome assembly GCF_000479045.1 of Cetobacterium somerae ATCC BAA-474. Lineage (NCBI taxonomy): Bacteria > Fusobacteriati > Fusobacteriota > Fusobacteriia > Fusobacteriales > Fusobacteriaceae > Cetobacterium > Cetobacterium somerae. Next base: position 19,096 of record NZ_KI518116.1, on the reverse strand, counting down.
ACAGGATCAATATTATGATAGTTATTAGTATCATAACGATGGTTACTAGTCGCTTCAAAAATAGGATTTAAATATAGGGTTCCAACATTTAAACCTTTAAGATAGTTGATTTTTTCAGTAATCCCTTTTAAGTTACCTCCAAAAAAATCCCAACGAGCTATTTCATTTTTATTATTTTTTATATACATTGGAATATCAGACCATCTTCCATATAAAAAACTATTAGCTTTAGGTTCATTAACCTTACCATCTTTATTTCCATTTTTAAATCTATCTGGAAAGATTTGATAGGCAATACTCTCTTTAAACCAGTTAGGAGTAGGATTATTTTTATAGTATAGGGTAATTTGATAGTCAATTGGAAAATTTTCATAGATATCTCCTCTCCCACCAAGAGCTAGAGAGTTATTTCCATAGTAAAAAATAGTATTTTCATTTCCAATGGATATTTTAAAGTGATAAAAAATAGTTTTAGCTAAAGATGGAGTTGTAAAATTAAGAGACCAGACAATATAGTCATGGTCTCCAATTTTTTTTTCAGCTTCAGGAAGCATTTTAAACTCCAATATTTTTCCATTTTTAATTATTAAGTTAATACCTAAACAGTTAATATTTTTTTGAGTTAATATATTAAATTTTATATTTTCTCCACAAGGAGTAGCTCCAAAAGGTGTTTTAAATTGTTCATTTTGAGAATCAAATAAAATAGAATCTTTAGGCAACGAGTAAGAAAGACTATTCACCTCTTTTCACCTCCTTAATATGCCAAATATCTTCAGCATATTTTCGAATACTATTATCAGAAGAGAATTTTCCAGAGTGTGCAATATTAACTAAACACATTTGTAACCAGCCTCTTCTATTTTCGTATAGAGTATTAATTTTATTTTGAGCTTCAACATAAGCAGAGAAATCCTTTAAGACAAAATAAGGGTCTCCTTCTCCATATATATGATTTAGGATATCTTTAAACTCCTCCTTATTTTCAGAAAAAGTTCCATCACTAAGTTGAGTAAGAATCTTTTGTAAATCAGGGTTAGAATTTAAAATATCTCTAAAGTTATATGTTCTATTCTTTTCTAAATCCATAACTTCTTGAGAAGTAAGTCCAAAGATAACGATATTATTATCTCCAACTTCGTCATAAATCTCAACGTTAGCTCCATCAAGAGTAGCAAGGGTAACAGCTCCGTTCATCATAAACTTCATATTTCCAGTTCCAGAGGCCTCTTTAGAAGCTGTTGAAATCTGCTCACTTACATCTCCTGCTGGAATTATAAGCTCAGCTATAGAAACACCGTAATTTTCAAGAAATACGACCTTAATTTTATTTCTAATATCAGGATCATTATTTATAACATTAGCTACAGAGTTTATAAGCTTTATAATATTTTTGGCTAAATAGTAAGATGGTGCAGCTTTAGCACCAAAAAAGAATGTTCGTGGAACTATATCAAGCTCTGGATTTTGTTTTAGCTGATTGTATAGATAAATTATATTAAATACATTAAGCAGCTGTCTTTTGTATCCATGAAGCCTTTTAACTTGTACATCAAAAATTGAAAATGGATTTATATCTATATTATATTTATTTTTAACAAAGGCAACAACCTTCTCTTTGTTTTTAAATTTGATTTTATCTAGTGTCTGTAAAACATTGTCATCATTTATATATTTTAAAAAGTTAATAAATTTATTTGTGTCATTTAAACACTCAGGACCACTTTTCTCTATAACTAATTTGTAAAGTTCAGGGTTTGCATTTTTTAACCATCTTCTATGGGTAATACCATTAGTTTTATTGTTAAATCTTTCAGGATAAAGAAGATAGAAGTCATGGAGCTCTCTATTTTTTAGAATTTCAGTGTGAATTTTAGCAACTCCATTAATTGAATGAGAACCTATTATAGCTAGATTAGCCATTCTAACCTCACCATTATAGATTATTCTCATTGAATCAATTTTACTATAATCCTCTTCATATTTTTTACTAACCTCTTCACAGAATCTTCTATCAATCTCTTCGATAATCATAAGAATTCGAGGAACAGTTTTTTTAAACATATCATAAGGCCATTTTTCCATAGCTTCAGCTAATATAGTATGATTAGTATAAGCTAAAGTTTTAACTGTTATATCCCAAGCGCTATCCCAGTCTAGTCCCTCTTCATCTAAAAGTAACCTCATAAGTTCACCAACAGCTATAGCAGGGTGAGTATCGTTAATGTGAATTCCTACAAAATCAGAGAATTTATGGATAGATTCTTTGAGTTTTTTATATCTTTTTAAAATAGTTTGAAGTCCAGCACTAACAAAAAAATACTCCTGTTTTAGACGTAAAAGCTTTCCTTGAAAACTAGAATCATCAGGATATAAAATCTGTGAAATAGCTTCAACAGCAAACTTTTTATCAATAAATTTTTGATAATCACCTTTTTGAAGACCATTTAAATCAATCTCCTCTTCAGGGAGTTCAGCACTAAAAAGTCTAAGGGTATTAACAGTTTCCATATTAGAACCTAAGATAGGGATATCATAAGGAACAGCGTCAATCTCTTCACAACCAGAGTATACGGGCTCAATTCCATTTGGAGTATTAACTAAATTTACAACTCCACCAAATCTAACAGTTACAGTTTTTTCAGGTTTTTTAATCTCCCATAGAAAATCCTCTTTTAACCAGTTATTTAAAAGTTCTTTTTGATATCCATTTATAATTTTTTGATTAAAAAGGCCATGTTTAAATCTTATACCACATCCATGACCAGGAAAACCAAGGGATGCAAGTGAATCCATAAAACATGCTGCAAGTCTTCCAAGACCACCATTTCCAAGAGCAGGATCAGGTTCTAATTCTAAAAGAGTATCTAAATCAATTCCTAAATCTCTAAGCCCATCTTTAACAACATCTCGAATATTAAGATTTAAAAGATATGAGTTTAATAATCTCCCAAGTAGAAATTCCATAGAGAAATAATATATCTGTTTACATTTTTTCTTAGTGTAGTAGTTGTTAGTTTCTGCCCAAGATTCAGATATATAATCTCTTATAAGTTTTCCAAGAGCTAAATATTTATGCTCTAGGGAAGCTTCTGTAGTAGTTTGTGCAAAAGTTAGAGTAAGTCTTTTAACATAATCTTCTTTAAATTGATTTTTAGTTAGATTCATAAAAGACCTCCGTATAACGATTTATATTTTTTAGCTGACTCTTTCCAATCAGAGTTATATTTCATACAAGATCTCATAAGAGCGGTCCAAGCTTTTTTATCTTCATAGAAAACTTTAGCAGCATATTCAAGTTTGAAAAGCATATCATGAGCATTATAATTTTGGAAAACAAAACCAGTTCCTCCCAAGGTATCGGGATTAAAGTTAGAAACAGTATCTTTTAAACCTCCAGTCTCTCTAACTAAAGGAATAGTACCGTATCTCATAGCAATAAGTTGACCTATACCACATGGTTCGAATAGAGATGGCATTAAAAACAGATCACATGCTCCATATATTTTTCTAGCTAACTCATCACTAAATGTTATGTTAGCTGAGAGTTTCCCAGGATTAATATATGAATAATAGTTAAACAGATCTTGGTACTGCACATCTCCAGTTCCTAAAACAACAAATTGAAGGTTAATATTCAAGATATCATCCATAACCCATTTTATAAGATCAAGGCCCTTTTGACTAACTAAACGAGAAACTAATCCTACCATTAAAATATTTTCGTCTACAGGAAGTCCCAGTCTTTTTTGTAATTCCACTTTATTTATAGCTTTTTTCTTTAAGTTAGTTAATCCAAAATTAGCGTAAAGTTTATCATCTTTTCTAGGATCGTATAAAGTGTAATCGATTCCATTTACAATTCCATGAACTTTATCTCCAAGTTCAATAATTAATCCATTTAATTTTTCCCCATAGAAAGGATATGTAATCTCTTTAGCATAAGTTTCACTAACAGTTGTAACTAAATCAGAGTATATAAGACCACCTTTCATAAAAGATACACCATCATAAAATTTAAGTTTATCTTCTGAATAATATGATGAATCAAGACATAGAAGTTCTCCCAAAATATCTTTAGAAAATACACCTTGATATTTTAGATTATGTATTGTGAAAACAGTTTTTGTATTTTTTAAAAGTGGATCCTCTTTGTAAAAAGCTTTTAAAAGTACAGGAATCATACCTGTGTGCCAATCATTACAGTGAATGATATCAGGAGAAAAATCAGGTATATGCTTAACAGCTTCTAAAACTCCTCTACAAAAGAAAGAAAAAATCTCTCCATCATCATAATGACCGTAAGGTATATGTCTTTTAAAATAGTATTCATTATCTATGAAATAGAAATCCACACCATCATACTCTAAATGAAATAATCCAGCATATTGATTTCTCCATCCAACAGGTACAGTAAAAGAACCTAAAAAATTCATTTTTTCTACAAATTTTTTAGGAATATTTCCGTTTTTTGGAAGTATAACTTTAGCATTAACACCAACTTTTTTTAATGCCTTTGGAAGAGCGTGAGATACATCCCCAAGACCTCCAACTTTTAAAAATGGATCAGCTTCTGAAGTGGCAAAAAGCAGATTGATATTTTTCATCTTCTTTCCTCCTTGTAAAAGTTAAAATTTATATTTTTTCTGAATAACAAGAGGATATGAAGGGTTTCCTTCTAACTCTGTTTCTTCTAAAACAACATTTTTATCAACAATAATATTCTTTAAATGTGTACCAGCTTTTATAGTACAATTTTGAAGAATAATACAATTTTCTACCCTAGCACCTTTTTCTACATTAACATATCTTGAAAGTACGCTATTAATAACAGTTCCTTCAATAAAACACTCATTAGAAATAATAGAGTTTTTTACAACCTCTTCACTTAAATAGTGAGTAGGAATTGAATCTTTAACCTTGCTAAAAATAGGTCTATTTTCATTAAAGAAAATCTCTTTTAAAGTTTTAGAATTTATTAAATCCATATTAGTTCTAAAGTAGTTCGCTAGTGAATTTAAACAAGAAAGATACTCTTTATGCTCAAATCCCATGATTTTTAGATTGTTTTTACTTCTATAGATAATATCTTTTAAAGAGATTTGATTAAGGGGTCTAGACATAACTAAGGCCATTAAAAGAGATCTTTTTATCAAAAATATTTCTAAAGATATATTTTGATTTTTCTTTGGTAAAAAATTAGCACAAGCTCTTGTTAGATGATTTTTTTCATTAAATTCTAAAATATCACAACCAAGAAAATTTTCTGATGGTTCAGGAATATTTTTATATATAACTGTAACATCAGCTTCTGAAAGCTCATGAAATTCAATAGCCTTATCTAAGTCTATATTTGCAATCATGTAAGTTGGAGCGATGACAATCATCTCATCTTTGGATTTTAGAAGATCATCAAAGTTTTCAACTAAAAGTTCAGTGTCACTTTCAACATCACCACTGTGAATTGTAAGACCTCCATTTTTTCTATTTAACCCCCAAGATTTAGCTACATCTAAGTGATTTCTAAGAGAGCGACAATTTTTACTAGTAAGAACATGAATATTTCTAATTCCAGCATTTTTCATATATGATAAAGGGAAATCAATAGCTCTATATTTTCCTGCAATAGGAACTGTAGCGATTCCTCTGTGGGCTGTTAAAGTTTTTAAAAGATCTCTACTTTCAAAAGATGTGATAACTCCAGTATATTTTGCTAACATTATTCATCCCCCCCACTGATAAATAGAATTTCATCTTTTCTTCCAAAATGCTCATTTTTTTCAACAACAACATTTTCACCTAAAATTATTCTATTAACAAAACTACCCTCTTTTAAAACTGCTCCAGCTAAAATGACACTGTTATGTACTTTAGCTCCCTCTTCAACAAAAACCTCAGAAGAGATAATAGAGTTAATAACCTCACCTTTAATAATACATCCCTCTGAAATAATAGAGTTTTTAATAACTGCGGTTTCTTCAAGAAGGTGACCAGGTTTATTTGTAGCTTGAGAGTAGATTCTCCAATTTTTATCAAAGAGATCAATGGGATTTGAGCTATCTAACAAATCCATATTAGCAGCCCAAAGACTCTCTATAGTTCCTACATCTTTCCAGTAACCAGCAAAAGGATAAGCCATTAATTTTTGACCTTCTCTTAAAAATTTTGGAATAATATTTTTTCCAAAATCTTTATCTGAATACTTATCTTGTTGATCCTCTTTTAGCGCTTTTTTAAGAGCAGCCCAATTGAAAATATATATACCCATACTTGCTAAAGTACTCTTAGGCTCTTTAGGTTTTTCTTCAAACTCATAAATTTCATTATTTTTATTTGTATTCATAATTCCAAAACGAGAAGCTTCCTCAAGAGGAACATCAATAACAGCTACAGTTGCTGCAGCTCCTGTTTCAATATGAAAATCTAGCATTTTATCGTAATCCATTTTATAGATATGGTCTCCAGAAAGAATAAGAACATATTCAGGATTATACATATCAATATAGTTTTCATTTTGAAATATAGCATCGGCAGTCCCCTTATACCAACGATTTTCACTTTCTGTAGAGTATGGAGGTAAAATACTAACTCCAGCTCCTTCAACATCTAAATCCCATGGACTTCCAACTCCAATATGTTTATTTAACAGAAATGGCTTGTATTGAACTAAAACTCCAACAGTGTCAATTCCAGAGTTAACACAGTTGCTTAATGGGAAGTCTATAATTCTGTACTTACCTCCAAAAGGAACAGCAGGTTTTGCAACATCTTTTGTGAGTTTTTTAAGTCTACTTCCTTGACCGCCAGCTAAAATCATAGCTATCATTTTCTTTTTCATAGTTAAATTCCCCCTTTTTTTAATATTGGCTTTAAAAACAGTGTACAAAGTGGAGCTATATTTATTGAAATAGAGAAAGGTTGATCATCTAGCTCTCTATTCATAGGTTTGATAATTTCACTATTAACTTGGTTACTACCACCAAAAATATCTTTATCACTATTAAAAACTTCCATATACTCAAACATTCTTGGAACACCAATAGAGTGATTTATATATTCATTTTTAGTAAAGTTACAAACAACTAAAATAAAATCCTCTAAATTATCTCCTTTTCTTATAAATGTTATAAGTTTTTGAGAGTGATTTTTATGGTTAACCCACTGGAATCCATCAGAAGTTGAATCTTTTCCCCAAAGAGCTGGTTCTGATTTATAAAATTCATTAAGTTTGCTAATATAAGTTTTTAAAGAGTCATGTTGTGGATATTTTAAAAGTTTCCATTCTAACTCCTCATAATATCTCCATTCAATAAATTGACCAAATTCCCCTCCCATAAAAATAAGTTTTTTTCCAGGATGTCCAAACATGAATCCATAAAACATTCTAAGGGAATCAAATTTTTGAATATAATCTCCACTCATTTTATCAAGAAGTGATTTTTTTCCATGTACCACTTCATCGTGAGATAAGGCTAGTATAAAGTTTTCGCTAAAAGCATACATAATAGAGAATGTTAAAAGATTATGATTTTTATCTCTTTCACAAGGGGTATAGGACATGTATTTCAACATATCATTCATCCATCCCATATTCCATTTGTAGTTAAATCCAAGGCCTCCTTTATATGTAGGAGCTGTTACTAAAGGCCAAGATGTGGCTTCTTCAGCAATCATAAGTGGGTTTTTGTAAAGTTTAAAAATTGTTTCGTTGAGTGTTCTTAGAAAATCAATAGCTTCTAACTTAGCATCTCCACCAAGTGAGTTTTTAAGACCTGTTTTTTCACGTCCATACTCAAGGTATAAAAGGTTTGAGACTGCATCAGCACGAATTCCATCAATATGAAAATGTTCAAATAAAAATGTTGCACTTGATAATAAAAAGTTTTTGACAAAGGGTTTAGTAAAATCAAAGTTAGCAGTTCCCCAAGTTGGGTTTTCCCCTAAAATTTCGTTTTCGTATTCAAAAAGAGGTGTTCCATCAAATCTATATAGACCATGGGCATCTTTACAAAAATGTCCAGGGACCCAGTCTAAAATGACTCCAATTCCAGCTTTATGGCATTCATTAACAAGATATTTAAAATCTTCAGGTGAGCCATAACGACTTGTGATAGAGAAATATCCAACTCCTTGATATCCCCAAGATGTATCTAAAGGATGTTCAGTGAGAGGAAGGATTTCAATATGAGTAAAACCTGTTTCTAAAATATATGGAACAAGCTTTTTAGCAATTTCTCGGTAGTTGAGAAACTCTCTTCCATCTTCAGGGCCATCTCCACGGTTATAGTTTCTTTTCCAAGAACCTAAATGTAGTTCATAAATACTGATAGGTTTACTGTAAAGATTTTCTGAAGCTCTTTTTTCTAACCATTTTTTATCTTCCCACGGAAAAGATTTAAAAGGGTTATAAACAATAGAAGCAGTATTAGGTCGAACTTCAGAATAAAAGGCAAAGGGATCACTTTTCATAAATATTTTTTGATTTTTATCAGCAATCATATATTTATAAATTGTTCCCTCTTTTAAATTAGGAATAAAAAGAGTCCAAACTCCAGTTTGAATATCTTTATTCATATAGTTTCTTTTTCCATCCCAGTCATTGAAATCTCCAACGACTGAAACTTTCATAGCATTAGGTGCCCAAAGAGTAAATAGAACTCCATCAACACCATCATTTTTTTTCAGATGAGAACCGAAAGTTTTATAAAGAGTATAATTCATAGAAATCCCCCCTTTTTCCCAAAATTTTAATTATTATAATATATTATTTTGAAAAAAGATACATCTTTCCTTTATAAAAATAAAAAATAATTTCCAAATTAAAAAAAGAAAGTGAAGGAATATTTTGTATTAAATTTATTTAGTATAAAATAAAAAGAAAATATCTATACCAAAGGTATGATATTGTGTTATATTTTAATTGAAAAAATAAGGAGAGGGGAAAAGATGAAAATATTAAAGTATTTATTAGTGGCATGTATGATGACTATGTCTATTTTTGCTCAGGAAACAAAGAGAATAGCTCTGACTTTTGATGATGGTCCAAAAGCTAAAATAACAGAGGAAATTTTAGAAGTTTTAAATGAAAACAATGCAAAGGCAACATTTTTTATTTTAGGAACAAATGGAAAAAGATATCCAAAAATTTTAGAAAAAATATATGATGGTGGACATCAAATTGCAAACCACTCGTATAATCATCCAAATTTAAAAAAATTACCAATGAATGATGTAAAAAAAGAACTTGAAAGTACAAATAAAATTATTACAAGTGTAACAAATAAAAAAGTTGTATACTTTAGACCTCCATATGGTGCTTTAGGAAAAACTCAAAAAGAGGAGTTAAAAAAGAGTTTAGGTATGGAGTCAGTTATGTGGAACATCTGTCCTAAAGATTGGGAAAAACCATCTGATGCAGATTATATAGCTAAGTTTTTAGTAGAAAATGCAAAGGATAATGGAATAGTATTACTACATGACTATGGGAAAACTGCTCAGGCTCTAAAAGTAGCTATTCCAGAGTTAAAAGCTAAAGGTTTTGAGTTTGTAACAGTTGAAGAGCTAAATAAGAAATAAAAAAAAATAATAAAAAAGCTTTACTTTTTAATAAAAAACATGTATAATAATTCTAGATTAATAATATGAGTTTTAAAATTTTTAGAAGAGAAACCTATAGGTAACTTGAGTTTGTTTAACCTCTGATTTAAAGATTAAGATTTGTAGAGTTATAAAAAATAATTTTATGGAGGTATCAAATGAAAGGTACTGTTAAATGGTTTAACGAAGAAAAAGGATTTGGATTTATCACTGGTGAGGACGGGAAAGATGTATTCGCACACTTCTCTCAAATCAAGAAAGATGGATTCAAGAAGTTAGTAGAAGGAGAAGAAGTAACTTTTGACGTAGTTCAAGGTGAAAGAGGACCTCAAGCATCTAACATCGTAACTGTAAAGTAATGATATTTTAAAGCCTTAGAAGATTTTCTAAGGCTTTTTTTTATGTAAAAATATAAAATATTTACTTTTTTTTATAAAAAAGGTATAATTTAAAGGTTGAAAAACAAAAATAAATTAAAGGAGAGAAAAGATGGATAGTTACCCCAAACGGACTAAAAATAAAAACAATTTAATATATAGTTTGTAGGGGAAAGGTCTAGAAATTTTTCTTCAGTTTTCCTCTGCAAAATTCAAGGAGGAAAAATGTTTGAAACAAAAGTAAAAGAGCTTCTATTAAAAAAGGATTTAAAAGGTCTAAAGGAGGTTCTAAACTTAGAAACTCCAGTAAATATAGCTGAATTTATTGAAGCTAACAGTGAAAATGAAAAGGATATAATTATTCTTTTTAGACTTTTACACAAAGAGTTAGCGGCGGAAGTTTTTGCAAATTTAGATGCTGATGAGCAGATAAAAATTGTAGGTTCAATAAATGATGATAAACTTCAATCTCTATTGGAGGAGCTATATTTTGATGATATGATTGACTTTTTAGAAGAGATGCCTTCAAATGTTGTGAAAAGAGTGCTTGAAAATTACAAGCATGAAAACAGATCTCTAATAAATCAATTTTTATCTTATGAAGAGGATTCAGCAGGAAGTTTAATGACAATAGAGTATCTTTCTCTAAGAAGTAACCAAACTGTAAAAGAGAGTCTTGAGCATATAAGAAAATATGCAGAGGAACTTGAAACTATAGATGTTGCTTATGTTATAGATAAGAATAAAAAGCTTGAGGGAGAGATAACATTAAAGAAACTTTTAGCATCTTCTGATGATGAGGTTATAGAAAATATTATGGATAAGAATATACTTTCTGTAAAAACATCAACAAATCAAGAGGAAGCTGTAAAGTTATTTAAAAAGTATGATTTAACAGTTTTACCAGTAATTGATAAGGAAAATATTTTAGTGGGAATTATTACTATAGATGATATGGTAGATGTTATTGAAGAGGAAAATACAGAGGACTTCCAGAAGATGGCTGCTATGGCACCAAGTAAGGAGGAGTATTTAGAAACTTCAGTTTTACACTTAGCTAAAAATCGTTTAACATGGCTTTTAGTACTAATGGTTTCAGCTACTTTTACAGGATCAATTATTAGTAAATATGAAGAGATAATAGAACAGATGGTAGTTTTAGCTGCAGCTATTCCAATGCTTATGGATACAGGAGGAAATGCAGGTTCACAATCGTCAACTCTTATAATAAGAGGAATGGCTTTAGGTGAGATTAAAATGAGTGATTATTTAAAAGTTGTATGGAAAGAGTTAAGAGTAAGTTTAATCGTAGGATTGGGATTAGGAGCTGTAAACTTTTTACGTATGAATTATATATTAAAGCAAGATTTTAAAATGTCAATGCTAGTATCGTTTACTTTAGGTATAACAGTAGTAATAGCAAAATTAGTTGGAGGATTACTTCCAATTGGAGCTAAAAAATTAAAGTTAGACCCAGCTATAATGGCAGGGCCATTAGTTACAACTATTGTTGATGCACTAGCCTTAGTAATTTACTTTTACTTAGCAATGTTTTTATATAGTGATGTATTGAGATAGAGAGTCAGATCGAAAGATCTGACTTTTATTTTTCTAAATATTTTTATAAAAAACTGTTATATAACAGTTTTTCCTTTGAAACCTTGCTTTAAGAGTTAAAAGAGGTATAATTGTGTTAAAAATAGGTTTCATAGGGAGGAGTTATTATGGATAAAAATATGAAAAATGGTTTTGGAACAATAGCGATTCATGGTGGAAGTGAGAAAAATCCGTTTGGAACTTTAGCTACACCAATCTATCAGACATCAACATTTATATTTGATTCAGCTGAGCAAGGGGGGAAAAGATTTGCTTTAGAGGAAGAGGGATATATCTATTCAAGATTGGGGAACCCTACAGTAACAGTTGTAGAGAAAAAGTTGGCTCTTTTAGAAGAGGGAGAAGCAGCACTGGCCACAGCTTCAGGAATGGGAGCAATAGCTTCAGTAATGTGGACAGTTTTAAAAGCTGGAGACCATGTTTTAGCAGACAAAACACTTTATGGATGTACATTTGCACTGCTTAGTCATGGATTAACAAAATTTGGAATAGATGTAGAATTTATAGATACTTCAGATTTAGAAGCTGTAAAGAGATCTTTAAAAGCTAATACAAAAGTTGTTTATTTAGAAACACCAGCAAATCCAAATCTGAAAATTGTTGATATAGAAGCAGTTTCAAAAATAGCTCACACACACAATGATAATATATTAGTTGTAGTGGACAATACATTTGCAACACCGTATTGTCAAAAACCTTTAACACTGGGAGCAGATGTTGTTGTTCACTCGGCTACAAAATATTTAAATGGACATGGAGATGTAATAGCAGGTTTTGTTGTAGGTAAAATGGATTTAGTAACTCAAGTTAGACTTGTTGGAGTAAAAGATATGACTGGAGCAGTTTTAAGTCCAATGGACGCTTACTACATAATTAGAGGAATGAAAACTTTAGAGATTAGAATGGAAAGACACTGTTCTAATGCTAGAAAAGTAGCGGAGTTTTTAAATACTCATCCTAAAGTTGAAACAGTGTTTTACCCAGGATTAAAAACACATCCAGGACACGAAATTGCATGTAAACAGATGAAAGACTTTGGAGGAATTTTTGCCTTTGAACTAAAAGGTGGAATGGATGCAGGAAAAACTCTATTAAATAATCTAAAACTTTGTTCTCTAGCAGTTTCTTTAGGAGATACAGAGACACTTATTCAACACCCAGCTTCAATGACTCACTCACCATATACAAGAGAGGAGAGATTAACTGCAGGAATCACTGATGGATTAGTTAGAATCTCTGTAGGACTTGAGGATGTAGAGGATATAATTACAGATTTAAGAAATGGTTTAGAGTTAGTTTAAAAGCAGTATAAAAATAAAAAATAATATATTGACAAAATAACGAAAATGCATCATAATGCATTATAAAATTTTAATATTAGTTCACCTTTATAAACTGAGCCTAAGGCCGATGGCAAAGACGTTATAACCCTGTGAACATAAATATTGTGACGCTGCCATAACAATATTCGAGAATTTTGTTATTTGTTATCTTTGAGAGCGTACTTTGTGCGCTCTTTTTTTGACTAAAAAATAGGGAGGCGATAGTGGTAATCAATACTTTTAAATTCGGATTTTATTCTTTTATGGGAATCTGGCTGTTTCTAGTTCCAATTGTAATTGGAGGAGAATCAGCAATGCTTTTAGGACACATAAAAAGTTATATAGTTAATGGATATGTGGGAGTAGTTAAGTCCTTTATGATAGGATTTGCTGTGGTCACCATATTTGGAACTATTTTTGGAATAAAAAAGAAAACTTTTAATGATAGAGTTTTGGACGAATTTTTTATAAGTAGTAAATTTGTATCAATAGTTAGAATAATTGGAGCACTGTCTTTAATTTTAATAGCATATAATTTTTTACCCAATGTAATAGGTGATGTAGTAGCAGATGAAGGAACTGGTTTAATGATGATAAATGAACTACTTCCAACTATTTTAGTAACTTTTTTACTTGAAGTTATGCTAATTCCACTTCTTACATCTTTTGGATTAGTTGAGTTTATTGGAACTTTAATCGCTCCATATATGAGAAAGTTATTTAGAGTACCTGGGTATGCAGCAATAGATGCTCTAGCATCTTTTGTAGGAGATGGAACTATTGGAATTGTAGTTACAGATCAACAATATGAAAAAGGGTATTATACTCAAAAAGAAGCGGCGATAATAGCTACATCGTTCTCTTTAGTTGGGATATCATTTGCTATAATGATGGCAGATTTATTAAGGTTATCACATATATTTGGATATTTTTATGGCTCTATTGTAGTTTGTACAATTTTAACAGGAGTTGTGATTTCAAGACTTCCTTTAAAAAAGTTTAAAGATAATTACTATAAAGAGGGTGAAGCTCCAAATGAAAGAGATACGAGTATGAGTTACGCTTTAAGATTGGCTTCAGATGTAGCTGGAAGAACAAAGGCTACAAAGGTTTTAAAGGATTCATTTTTAAAGGTTTTAACAATATACGTAACGTTTACTCCTGTTATAATGTTAATAGGAACAATAGGGTTAGTTCTTGCAGAGAAAACAATAGTTTTTCAAGTAATAACAGCACCTATGGTACCATTTTTAGAATTTGTAGGTTTTGAAAGAGAGATAGCTCAGTATATGGCTCCATCTATGATAATAGGAATTACAGATATGTGGTTACCAGCTGTATTTATTAAAGATTGTCCAAGTGAATTGGCTAGATTTGTAATTGGAGGACTAACTTTTTCTCAATTGATATATTTTAGTGAGACTGGAATTATTCTTATGAATTCAAAAATAGGGTTTAATTTTTTTGATGTAATGAAAATATTTTTCTTAAGAAGTATAGTGGCTTTTCCAATGATATATGGAGTTGGACTGTTCATGTTAAAAATAGGATTATTAGCAAATTAAGGGAGGAAACTCCCTTTTTTTATTGAATATGGAAAATGAGAAAAAAATTCTTATTGTAAGAAAATTTTTTTTGACTTTTTGAAGAGCGTGGGGTATATACCTATATTGGAAAAAGGAGGGGGATTAATTTGAAAGGAGACTTAGAGATCTTAGAAGAGTACAGAAAAGTAGCAAGATTTATGTCTAAATGTTATGGAGAAAATGTAGAGGTAGTTCTTCATGATTTAACAGATATAAGTAGTTCTAGTATCGAGATATTCAACAACCATGTGAGTGGAAGAGAGATAGGTTCTCCTATGAGTGAATTTGGATTAAAAATTTTGAAAGAGAGACTCTATGATGATAGAGAGTTTATAACAAACTCAAAAGGTGTTGTGGGAGGAAAAATTCTTAGATCCTCAACATTTTTTATAAAAAATATAGATGGGAATATTATTGGAATGATATGTGTAAATGTAGATGTGAGTAGTTATTTAAACATAGCCTATCAAATGGAGAGTATGGCAAATTTTGGTCTAAATTTAAAAGATGAAAAAGAGTTAGTAACAGAAGTGGATTTTCCAAACTCTATAAAAGAGATGATAAACAAGGCTTTACTAGAGATTTTAAAAGGTAGAGTATCTTGGAAAGAGATAGAGGGGGAGGAGAAACTTAATGTTATAAAAAAACTTCACCAAAAGGGGATATTTGATTTAAGAGGTGGAGTTTTAGAGGTCTCAGAAGCTTTAAATGTTTCTGAATCAACAATATATCGTTATTTAAGCAAAATTTAAAAAAGGATGGTAGATCATGAGTAAAATGGTAGAAATCAGATGGCATGGTAGAGGTGGACAAGGTGCAAAAACAGCTTCTCTTCTATTAGCAGATGTAGCATTTAGTAGTGGGATGTATGTTCAAGGTTTTCCTGAGTATGGACCAGAGAGAATGGGAGCACCAATAACAGCTTATAATCGTATAGGAAATGAACCAATTAGAGTTCATTCAAATATTTATGAACCAAACTTTGTAGTTGTAGTGGATGAAACTTTAATAAAAGCAATTGAAGTGGAAAAAGGTCTTAAAGAGGGCGGAGCTATAATTGTAAATAGTGAGAGAAGTCCTGAGGAGTTAAGAGCTGAATTAAGAGGTTATACAGGAAGACTTTATACATGCAATGCTAGAAAGATATCTGAAGAGTGTTTAGGAAAATATTTCCCAAATACACCGATGCTTGGAGCAGTTGTAAAAGTTAGTGAACTTATACCAGAAGCTGAATTTATAAAAAATATGGAAGAGTCATTTAAACATAAATTTAGTACTAAACCTCAAGTTTTAGAGGGGAATATGTGTGCGTTAAAGCGTTCAATGGATGAGGTGGAAGGATAATGAAAAATAAAAACGGTAGAATAATAGATGAAACTATAACTTGGCAAGAGATAACTCCTGGTGGAGTAGTATATGAAGCTGGAAGTGCTGAAAACTTTAAAACTGGTGACTGGAGAACAATGAAAGTTGATTTTATTGATGAGAATTGTAAGCAATGTTTACTATGTATCCCAGTATGCCCAGATTCAGCTATTCCAGTTAAAGATGGAAAAAGACTAGATTTTGATCAGGATCACTGCAAAGGGTGTGGAGTTTGTTTTGCAGTATGCCCATTTAAAGCGATAGAGTTTACAAAGGCTTAGGAGGAGAGAGGAAAATGAGTATAAGAGAGAGAATGTCAGGAAACGAAGCTGTAGCCACAGCCATGAGACAGATAAATCCAGATGTAATGCCAGCATTTCCAATTACACCATCAACTGAGGTACCGCAATACTTCTCTAAGTATGTAGCAGATGGAAATGTAAATACAGAGTTTATTCCAGTGGAATCAGAGCATAGTGCAATGTCAGCAGCTATAGGAGCTCAAGCAGCAGGAGCTAGAACAATGACAGCTACTTCGTCATGCGGACTTGCTTTAATGTGGGAGATGTTATATGTAGCTTCTTCAATGAGATTACCTATAACTATGGCACTTATAAACAGAGCTTTAACTGGACCAATTAATATAAATGCAGACCACAGTGATTCAATGGGGGCTAGAGACACTGGTTGGATTCAAATATATAGTGAAACAAATCAAGAGGCGTATGACAACTATATTCAAGCAGTAAAAATAGCCGAAGATCCAAGAGTTATGCTTCCTGCAATGGTTTGCCAAGATGGATTTATAACATCTCACGCTGTTGAAAATATAGAGCTTTTAGAAGATGATAAGGTAAAGGCTTTTGTGGGAGAGTATAATCCAGAGGATTATCTATTAAACTCAGCTAGACCAATAGCTCATGGACCATACGATACAGCTAACTTCTATATGGAGCATAAAGTTCAGCAAGCTCATGCTATGATAAACGCAAGACATGTTATAAAAGAGGTAGCAAAAGATTATGAAAAATTAACAGGAAGAAAATACTCATTCTTTGAGGAGTATAAGATGCAAGATGCAGATGTAGCTATAGTACTTATAAACTCAACTGCTGGAACAGCTAAAGAAGCTGTTGATGAGTTAAGAGCAGAGGGGAAAAAAGTTGGACTTATTAAAATTAGAGTATTTAGACCATTCCCATTTGATGAATTAAAATACAGCTTAACAGGAATAAAAGTTGTTGGTGTAATGGATAAATGTGAGGGATTCTCTGGAGCTGGAGGACCGCTTTTTGCTGAGGTTAGATCAGCACTTTATGATTCACACGATAGACCAGAGATGTTTAACTATGTGTATGGATTAGGTGGAAGAGATGTAACTGTAGATACTATAAAAGGAGTATTTAACGAACTTCTTTATGAAGCACACGCAAAACAACTTATAGAGGATCAAGTGGAAATAGCTTACAACCCAGAATTGCTTTTAGCACATACAGCTGATTTTGAAGTTGGTAGAGTTTACAGACACTTAGGAGTAAGGGGGTAGTAAGATGGCATACAATTTTAAAGAGGAAATGAATAAACCAGAGAGATTAACTGGAGGACATAGACTTTGTGCTGGATGTGGAGCAGGAGTTGCAGTAAGAGGAGTTTTAAGAGCTTTAAAAGTTGAGGATAAGGCAGTAATTGCAAATGCCACTGGATGTTTAGAGGTTTCAACATTTATGTATCCATATACAGCTTGGAAGGATTCATTTATTCATAGTGCTTTTGAAAATGCAGGAGCAACTTTAAGTGGAGTAGAGGGAGCTTACAATGCTTTAAAAAGACGTGGAAAAATAGATGATACATATAAATTCATAGCTTTTGGAGGAGATGGAGGAACTTATGATATAGGATTCCAATCACTTTCTGGAGCGATGGAAAGAGGACACGATATGGTTTATGTATGCTATGATAATGGAGCATATATGAATACAGGTATCCAAAGATCGTCAGCTACACCGAGATATGCTGATACAACAACTTCACCTATTGGTAAGGATAGTAATGGAAAGGTTCAAAGTAGAAAGGATTTAACAGCTATTATTGCTGATCATAATATTCCGTATGTTGCTCAAACAACGTTTTTAGGAAATATGAAAGATTTACACGAAAAATCAGAAAAAGCTATTTATACAGAGGGAGCAGCATTTTTAAATGTATTAGCTCCATGTCCAAGAGGATGGAGATATTCAACAGAAAAACTTATGGAGATGTGTAAGTTAGCTGTTGAAACTTGCTACTGGCCACTATTTGAAGTTATAAATGGAGAGTGGAAATTATCTTATAAACCTAAAAATAAACTTCCAATTACAGAGTTTATAAAAGATCAAGGAAGATTTGCTCATCTATTTAAACCTGGAAATGAGCATTTAATAGAAGAGATGCAAAATGAAGTGGATAGAAGATGGGAAGCTCTTTTAAAAAGATGTGGAGAGGAGATTTAAATCCTAGAGAAATGTTCGTAGAAATTGAATAATTGTGTGTGAAAACGCTCTTAATGTTCTAAAGGACTTTAAAAAAATCTAAAAACATGTATAATTTAAGACGTAAGGAAACTTACCCTTGAAACATTTAACGTTGTGTTAAAGTTTGAAGTGCCCCGACGTCTAGAAATAGATAAAACCCCCCTCAGTTTCTGAGGGGGGTTTTATTTTAGTGAAGATATTAATTAATAAAGGATAAAATGATATAATAAAACAAGTTATAAATAATTAAATGTTTAAAATTATGAGGAGGGGGAATGGATATAAAAAAAAGGATGGGAATATATACTTTAATATTTCTAACAATTCTATCATTTTTAACATATTTATCAAAAGATAGTGATAATTATATAAAAATATCTAACAATAGAGAAAGTATAGATTTTTTTAATAAAAATCAAGAGGAGATTTTTTTATATAAAAATGAGGATAAAAACTTAGAAAAAATTAAATTAGACAGCTATTTAGATGGCTATGCTAGTTTTAATACTAAAGGAAAAAATTATATTTTAGAGGTTCAAGAAAAAAAATTTTTGACTGAAAAATATCATTTGAAAAAAGAGAAAGAGCCTATTGAATTATTTCTAAATTATTTACCAAAGAGCAATTTACGACAAAATAATATTTTTCTAAATTCGTTGACTGTAATATTTTTAATATATAATTTTATGTTATTTTATAATTTTAAAAAAGAAATCTTATCA
>NZ_KI518115.1 GCF_000479045.1 Cetobacterium somerae ATCC BAA-474 | reverse complement strand
TGGCTTTTTTTATACAAAAAAATATTTAGGAGAGAATTTATGATGAATTAATAATAAAACATTTTAACTAGAGAAATAAATGATGAAAGAGAAACTCATTTTAGTATATTCAGGA
Source organism: Cetobacterium somerae ATCC BAA-474 (assembly GCF_000479045.1). Taxonomy (NCBI): domain Bacteria; kingdom Fusobacteriati; phylum Fusobacteriota; class Fusobacteriia; order Fusobacteriales; family Fusobacteriaceae; genus Cetobacterium; species Cetobacterium somerae. Next base: position 2,514 of record NZ_KI518115.1, on the reverse strand, counting down.
AGACTAGGTACATCTGTAATTATTTCGTGATTAAATTTAAGTTTAATATAAATTTTTTTAACTTATGGAGGGATTAACTATGAAAAGAAATTTTAGTAAAATGTTATTTTTGTCATTGTTATTATTGAAAACAGCTTTGTATGCTCAAGAAAAACTTTATGTAGGTACAGATGCCACTGAGTTTCCACCCTTTGAATATATTGAAAATGGTGAAATTAAAGGATTTGATATTGATTTAATTAAAGAGATAGGAAAGTTATTAGATAAAGAAATTATAATTAAAAATATTCAATTTGATGGTCTGATCCCAGCTTTACAAACTGGGAAATTAGATATTGTTATAGCAGGTATGACGGTCACAACTGAAAGAGAAAAAAACATAAATTTTTCTAAGCCATACTATACATCTAAACAATTACTAATTATGGATAAGAAGACTAATTTAGATACCCTTCAAAGCTTAAATGGACATAAAGTTGGTGTTGTTCTTGGGTGCACTGGTGATATTATTGCAACAGAAATACAAGATTTTATAACTATTTATAGATATAATACGACCTCTGAATCTATAATGGCTTTAAATGCTAATAAAATCCATGCCGTTATTTTAGATTCAGAACCAGCTAAAAATTTTGTTAAAAACAATCCTAATTTAAAATACATTGATAATGAATTAGCTAGAGAAGATTATGCTATTGCTGTTGGAAAAGAAAATTTATCTCTTGTAAAAGATATAAACTCTGCTTTAGAAACATTAAAATCAAATGGAGTATTTGAAAATTTAAATAAAAAATATTTTGTAGAAAATTAACTTATGGAGGATGTTATGTTTAAGAATATTATTGTTAGAAAACCAAGTAAAACAATTTGCAAGGGTATTACCTCTTCACCAGAATTAGGACAACCTAATTACGAAATAGCTTTAAAACAACATTTAGCATATATTAATGCTTTAAAATCATGTGATGTTAATGTTATTGAACTTGAAGCTTTAGAAGAATTTCCAGATTCATGTTTTGTAGAAGATATTGCTGTTCTAACTAAAGAATGTGCCATTATAACTAATCCAGGAGCTTTATCTAGAAATAAAGAAATTGAATATATTATTAATGTTATTGAACAATTTTATCCAAAAAATAAAATTGAATATATCAAATCACCTGGAACTTTAGATGGTGGAGATGTTATGATGGTAGGAAACCATTTTTACATTGGTAAATCAGATAGAACAAATAAGGAAGGTATCAATCAATTCATTTCAATATTAACTAAATATAATTTATTTGGATCTGAAGTTACTTTGAATGAAGTATTACATTTAAAAACAGGAATTAATTATATAGAAAATAATAATATACTTGTTTCTGGAGAGTTTATAGATAAAAATGAATTTAAAAATTTTAACAAAATTATTGTTCAAGATAATGAGTCTTATGCTGCTAATTGTATTTGGATAAACGGTACTGTTATCATTCCTTTTGGATATCCTCAAGTTCAAAAGAAAATTCAAAATTTAGGCTATAAAACTATTACTGTTGATACATCTGAATTTAAAAAAATAGATGGAGGTCTCAGTTGTTTATCTTTAAGATTTTAAAGTTATTTAGGCAAAAATGTTATAATAATATGAAAATTCAAAGTATGAATATCATAAAATATCGTAAAAATGTGCGAATGAGTAGTTATATGAGCTAACGTATTGAGAAAAATCAGTTTTAGGAAATATTATTCCATATTTAATATGGAATAATATTTCTAAAAGAATAAGATTAAAGTTACATTTTAGTTTCTGAGAATAGCTTTTTTTACCTCGATAATTCATATATCTTAATATATTTTTGATTTGATATACCATAAAACATTGCCTTTTAATTTCAGGAAAAATAGTTAAAATCGTCTCGCTAAAACTTTTTAAAATATCAATAGAAATTATAAAAGTATTCTCAAAAAATTTATTAGCAATTCTACTAACTTCTGATTTTAAAAATATTAATAACTCAGAAGATAAAATATATATATAATTTTTACAATTTACGCTAAATCTGATACGCTTGCAAAAATATTTCAAGTCGAAAATCTTTGCATCTATTTTTTGTTTTTAGTTAACAGATTCGATAAATAGAATTTCATCTTTTCTTCCAAAATGCTCATTTTTTTCAACAACAACATTTTCACCTAAAATTATTCTATTAACAAAACTACCCTCTTTTAAAACTGCTCCAGCTAAAATGACACTGTTATGTACTTTAGCTCCCTCTTCAACAAAAACCTCAGAAGAGATAATAGAATTAATAACTTCTCCTTTTATAATACACCCTTCTGAAATAATAGAGTTTTTAACAACAGCAGTTTCTTCAAGAAGATGACCAGGTTTATTTGTAGCTTGAGAATATATTCTCCAATTTTTGTCAAAAAGATCAATAGGATTTGAGCTATCTAACAAATCCATATTTGCAGCCCAAAGACTTTCAATAGTTCCAACTGGTATTAAGTCAAGTTTTTAAACATAACTTT
>NZ_KI518114.1 GCF_000479045.1 Cetobacterium somerae ATCC BAA-474 | reverse complement strand
AAAAATAAAAATTCATAATATATGAACTTTTATTAAAATATAGATTATTAAAAAATATAATATATTTATAAAAATAATGAACAAAAAAAATAAAAAATTGATAAATTAAAAATCATATTTAAAAGAAGTAAAATATAGAAAATAAAATAAGAGGTGAATTTATATGAGAGTAGTATTGAAGTATGGTGGAAGTTCAGTAGCGACTTTAGAAAAAATATCTAAAATAGCTGATTATATAAAAGAATTAAAAGAAAAAATTGATGAAATAATTATAGTAGTTTCAGCAATGGGAAAAACAACAGACGAATTATTAAAAAAAGCTTATTCTTTAGCTGGAACTCCTAATAAAAGAGAGATAGATATGTTAATAAGTACAGGTGAACAACAAAGTGCAGCATTATTATCAATAGCTTTAAACTCTATAGGGTGTGATGCTATATCTTATACAGGATATCAAATAGGACTAAGAACAGTTGGAGAATATGGAAATAGTGAGATTATAAATATAGATAAAAATTTTTTAGAAAAACAATTGAAAGAACAGAAAGTAGTTATAGTAGCTGGATTTCAAGGAGTTAATGACAGTGGAGATATAACAACTTTAGGAAGAGGTGGTTCAGATACAACAGCGGTAGCTTTAGCTGGAGTTTTAGGTTGTGAATGTAGAATTTATACAGATGTAGATGGAGTTTATACAGATGATCCAAGAAAAAATAATTTAGCTACTAAAATTGAAAAAATATCTTACGATGATATGGAAAAAATGTCAAAAAATGGAGCTAAAGTAATGGAAACAAAGGCAGTAGTAATAGGGAAAAAATATAAAGTACCAATTTTTGTAGGTGAAAGTTTAGGAAGTGAAAAAGGAACTTATATAGTCGAATAAATAGAAAAAATAAAAAATGAATTGAAATTTTTATCTATAGAAGATAAGATAAAAGGAAGATAGTGGATAAAGCTATTTAATCACAACTTAGTAATGGAGGGTAGCCAATGTTTAAAGGATCAGGAGTAGCACTAATTACACCATTTAACGAAGATATGAGTGTGAATTATTTAAAAGTATCAGAATTAGTAGAATATCATTGTGAAAATAATACAGATGCTCTTATAATTTTAGGAACAACAGGGGAAGCAAGTACACTTACGGATGATGAAAAAGTTAAAATTGTAGAAACTGTACTAGAAGTAAATAAAAAGAGACTACCTATAATAGTTGGAGCAGGTAGTAACAATACAATCCAAGCAATTGAAATGTCTAAAAAGTATGAAAAGTTAGGTGTTGATGGATTATTGTTAGTAACTCCTTATTATAATAAAGGAAATGAAGATGGAATATATAAACATTTTGTTTCTATAGCTGAGTTTGTGAATCTTCCTATAATGTTATATAACGTTCCTGGAAGAACAGGAGTTAATTTATCGATTAATTTGTTGAAAAAATTAGCTAAACATAAAAATATAGTAGCTTTAAAAGAAGCTAGTGGAGATATATCTTATGCGTGTGAAGTTGCAAGATTAGTTCCAGAGTTAGCGTTATATTCAGGAAATGATGATATAACTATTCCTTTGATGTCAATAGGTGCTGTTGGAACAGTCTCGGTTTTAGCTAATATAGAGCCTAAGGTAGTTCATAATATGGTTGAAAATTTTTTTAATGGTGATGTAAAAGAAGCTCAAAGACTACAATTAAAATATAATGGATTGGTTAAATCTCTATTTTTAGAAGTTAATCCTATTCCAGTAAAAGAAGCAATGAATATTTTAGGAAAAGGTGTTGGAAAATGTCGTTTACCTTTAGGTGATATGGAAGAGAAAAATATAGCTATATTAAAAAAAGAATTAGAAGAAGTAGGTGAAGTAGTTTGAGAATAGCTATGCATGGAACGGGAACAATGGGAAAAACTATTCGAGATATTGGTGATGATAAAATAGTCGCTTTTGTAGATAGGATTGAAGAAATAAATATAAATGAAAAAATAGATGTTGTTGTAGATTTTTCACATTTTAGTAAATTAAATGATTTATTAGATAGATGTGTAGAGAGAAATTATCCTTTAGTAATAGCAACAACAGGTTATAGTGGTGAAACTTTAGAAAAAATTGTAGAAGCTTCGAAGAAAATACCGATATTATTATCCTCGAATACTTCTTTAGGTATAAATGCTATAAATAGTGTATTGGAAAAATTAGTTCCAAAGTTAGAAGAAAATTTTGATATAGAAATAATTGAAAAACATCATAATAAGAAAATAGATTCACCTAGTGGAACTGCGATTACTCTTTTAGAAACAATCCAAAAATCTTTGCACGAGAAATACAATGTTGTTTATGGAAGAGAAGGGATGACTAAAAGAGAAAAGAAAGAGATTGGAATTCATGCAATAAGAGGTGGAACGATTGTAGGAGAACATACAGTCATTTTTGCAGGAGAAGATGAGATTATAGAGATATCTCACAAGGCTTTATCGAAAAAAATATTTGCAGTTGGTGCGTTGAAATGTGCTGATTTTATTATAGGTAAGCAACCTAGATTGTATACAATGAAAGATATCTTTAATTAGGAGAGTGGTATAAAGTGAGACTAGAAACAGCTGAAGAGTTAATAAATTTTATAAAAAATTCACAAAAGAAAACTTTAACTAAAGCTTATATAAATGGAATTGTAGATTTTAAAAATGAAAATATTTTTGTTTTTAAAGGTGAAGAGGGAAGTATTTTAATCGGAGATTGGAAAGATATTGAAGAAGTAATAGAAAAAAATAAAAAAAGTATAACAAACTATTTTGTAGAAAATATTGCTAGAAATTCTGGTGTTCCACTTCTTGATACTAAAAATATAAATGCAAGAATTGAACCAGGTGCTATAATAAGAGATAAAGTAAAAATAGGTGACAATGCTGTTATAATGATGGGTGCTGTAATAAATATAGGAGCAGAAATTGGAGAAGGAACTATGATAGACATGAACGTGGTGTTAGGTGGAAGAGCTATTGTAGGAAAAAGATGTCATATAGGTGCTGGAACAGTTTTAGCTGGAGTAATAGAACCGCCATCAGCTCAACCAGTTGTGATAGAAGATGATGTTATGATAGGTGCTAATGCAGTTGTTATAGAGGGTGTAAGAGTTGGAAAAGGTGCAGTGGTAGCGGCAGGAGCTATTGTATTACAAGACGTTCCTGAAGGTGCAGTAGTAGCAGGAAATCCTGCTAAAATTATAAAATTAAAAGATGAGAAGACAAGTGGAAAAACAAAACTTGTTGATGATTTAAGAAAATAAAATGGAAAAAATTTAAAGATAGAAAATCTAAAACTTTCTATCTTTTTTTTATGTCTAATAAAAAAAATGAAAAAAATTTTAAAAAAATAAAAAAAGTAGTTGACGAAGTTTAAAAATTATGGTACTATTATTTTTGTCAGCGGGAAACACCGCAGAC
>NZ_KI518113.1 GCF_000479045.1 Cetobacterium somerae ATCC BAA-474 | reverse complement strand
TTAGGAGGAAATAAATGGATTTTACATTAACTAAATCGCAAGAACTTTTTAAGCAAATGATTACAGCTTTTGCTGAAAATGAAGTTAAACCTCTTGCTGCTGAAATTGATGAGGAAGAGAGATTCCCTGTTGAAACTGTTGAAAAAATGAGTAAAACTGGTCTTATGGGAATTGTTATTCCTACTCAATACGGTGGTGCTGGTGGAGACCAAATTATGTATACTATGGCTGTTGAAGAGCTTTCAAAAGTTTGTGGTACTACTGGAGTTATCCTTTCTGCTCATACATCTTTAGGAGTTGCTCCTATTTTAGAGTTTGGAACTGAGGAGCAAAAACAAAAGTATCTTCCTAAAATGGCTTCTGGTGAATGGATTGGTGCTTTTGGTTTAACTGAACCAAACGCTGGTACTGACGCTGCTGGACAACAAACTACTGCTTGGTTTGATGAAAAAACTAATGAGTGGGTATTAAACGGTTCTAAAATATTTATAACAAATGCTGGATATGCTCACGTTTATATTATATTTGCCATGACTGATAAATCAGCTGGTTTAAAAGGTATCTCTACTTTTATAGTTGAAGCTGATACTCCTGGATTCTCTGTAGGTAAAAAAGAGAAAAAGCTTGGAATTAAAGGTTCTGCTACTTGTGAGTTAATCTTTGAAGATTGTAGAATTCCAAAGGAAAACTTAGTTGGAGCTATTGGAAAAGGATTTAAAATTGCAATGATGACTCTTGATGGAGGAAGAATTGGAATTGCTGCTCAAGCTCTTGGAATTGCTGGTGGAGCTTTAGATGAAACTATTAAATATGTAAAAGAGAGAAAACAATTTGGAAGAGCTCTTTCTCAATTCCAAAATACACAGTTCCAAATTGCTGATATGTATGCAAAAGTAGAAGCTTCGAAACACCTAGTTTACAAAGCTGCTTGGAAAAAATCTAGAAAAGAAAACTACTCAGTTGATGCTGCTACAGCAAAACTATTTGCTGCTGAAACAGCTATGGATGTAACAACAAAAGCTGTTCAACTTCATGGAGGATATGGATATACAAGAGAGTATCCTGTTGAGAGAATGATGAGAGATGCTAAAATTACTGAGATTTATGAGGGAACTTCAGAAGTTCAAAGAATGGTTATCGCAGGATCATTACTAAAGTAAATTAGGAGGATTAAACAGAATGAAAATAGTTGTATGTATAAAACAAGTACCTGATACTACAGAGATTAGATTAGATCCTGTTAAAGGAACTCTTATTAGAGATGGAGTACCTAGTATCATAAATCCAGATGATAAAGGTGGATTAGAAGAAGCATTAAGATTAAAAGATAAATTTGGAGCTCACGTTACTGCTATAACAATGGGACCTCCTCAAGCTGATTCAGCTTTAAGAGAAGCTATTGCTATGGGAGTAGATAGAGCAATACTTTTAACTGATAGAAAATTTGCAGGAGCAGATACACTAGCTACATCTCATGCGATATCAGCAGCTTTAAAAGAGTTAGATTATGACCTTATTATCGCAGGAAGACAAGCTATTGATGGAGATACTGCACAAGTTGGGCCACAAATTGCTGAATTTTTAAATCTTCCACAAATTACATATGTAAATGATATTAAGTTTGATGGAAAAGATACATTTGAAGTAAAAAGAGCTACTGAAGAGGGATACATGTTACTTCAAGTTCAAAAACCTTGTTTAATGACAATCTTAGCTGAAGCAAATAAACCAAGATATATGAACGTTAAAAACATTGTAGAAGCTTTCAATAAAGAGGTTGAGGTTTGGGGAGTAGATAGATTATCTGATATAGATGAAGAAAAATTAGGACTTAAAGGTTCTCCAACAAAAGTTAAAAAATCATTTACTAAAGGTGTTAAAGCAGTTGGACAGCTTTATGAAGTTGACCCTCAAGAAGCAGCGAAAATTATTGTTGAAAAATTAAAGGAAAAATTTATAATCTAAAATTTTAAAGAAGGAGAATGTCATGAATTTAAATGAATATAGAGGGATCCTTGTTTTTGCTGAGCAAAGAGAGGGAGTACTACAAAATGTTGGATTAGAGTTAATCGGTAAAGGAAAAGAGTTAGCTAAATCTCTTGATGAGAAAGTTACAGCTGTACTTTTAGGATATAACATCCAAAATTTAGCTAAAGAGTTAGTTGCTTATGGTGCTGATGAAGTTGTAGTAGTAGATTCAAAAGAGTTAGCAATCTATGATACTGAAGCTTATACACAAGCATTTTCAGCAGTTATTAACGAAAGAAAACCTGAGATTGTATTAATTGGAGCGACTACACTTGGAAGAGACTTAGGACCTAGAATCTCATCTAGAATTGAAACAGGACTTACAGCTGATTGTACAATGTTAGAGATTGGAGAAAATAGAGAGTTTTTAATGACAAGACCAGCTTTTGGTGGAAACTTAATGGCCACTATCATCTGTCCTGATCATAGACCTCAAATGTCAACAGTTAGACCTGGAGTTATGACAAGATTATCAAAAGATGAGAATAGAGATGGAAAAATTACAGATTTTAAAGTTAATTTTGATCACTCAAAAATGAAAGTAAAAGTTTTAAATATAATAAAAGAAGCAAAAGCAAAAGTAGATATTACAGAGGCTAAAATACTAGTTTCAGGAGGAAGAGGAGTTGGAGCTCAAGGTGGATTTGACAACTTAGAACTTCTTGCAAATGAACTTGGTGGAGTAGCAGCGGCTTCTAGAGCATTAGTTGATGCTGGAATAGTAAGTCATGATAGACAAGTTGGACAAACAGGAAAAACAGTTAGACCAGATGTATACTTTGCATTTGGAATCTCTGGAGCAATACAGCACTTAGCTGGAATGGAGGAGTCAGAGTACATAATAGCTATAAATAAAGATAAAGCGGCACCTATTTTTGGAGTAGCAGATTTAGGATTAGTAACTGATTTAGGAAAAACAGCAACTTATTTA
>NZ_KI518112.1:6123-8179 GCF_000479045.1 Cetobacterium somerae ATCC BAA-474 | reverse complement strand
TATAGGTTTTATAAAAAAGTTTTAAATTTATTGAGAGTTTATTTACTAAATTCTTCATAAAGATTTTTAATTTCATTACTTAGATTCTTGTCTGGAATATTTTTAATTAACTCTTCAATAGTAACCCAGTTTAAACATAATTTCTTTAAATTATTCTCAACGATTTTATCATATTTATTATCTTTAAATGGAAGTTTTGTTGATATTTCATTAGATCTAATTTCTTTTAAAAATGTTGAAGTAGGATTATTTAAGTACTCATCATATTTGTAACCGTAGAATCTAGAGTTAATTTTATCCAAGAAATTTATTTTGTGAAGTTCAGGAGTTAATAAAGTAACAAAAATTTGACCATTAAAGTCTGAACTATTAGGAAAAGTTAAAGCAGTTTCAATAACTCTTTGTAGCTGATTTCTTATGGTACAATATTTAACACCATATGAAATGTCACTAGACCATTTAGCTTCACAAAATAAGAAACTATCATTTGAATTGCCAAGCTCAATTCCACTAGTAGTATTTATTCTTTGTTGGATATTTCCCATAGCTAAATCGAGATTTGTATTTCCTTCGTTATGTCTTTTTGTTAGAGGTTGAACTTCAAGACCGATTTTAAGAATAGAATTAGAATTATAGCCAGTTAAAAGTTTATATAACAAATGCTTGTTACTATAATTAAAAGAGTAAGCTTTAATAATTTTAAAAAGTAATAGTTGTTCATCATCTTTTTTTAAGTCTTCAGCATCTAATCTTGAAAAAAGTTTTTCAGAAATAATCATAAATTAACTCCTTTGATATTTTTTATTTTTAATTATATCATATATTTATTAGATTTGATTTTTTATAAAAATATATATAAACTAATAAAAATAAAACAAAAAAGGGGAAAAATAAAATGATAAAATTTTTATTGTTATTAAAAAGCGATAAGAGAACTTTTAAAGAATATCAAGTGGGAGAGGAGTATTGTCAATACAATTACAAAGTATATGATACTCAAGAAGAACAGATAGATATTGTAGAAGCTAGTAAATTATCGTTAGAGAATATAGAAAAAAAAGGCTATCAATTAAAATTAAGACAAGGAGGAAAGCAATTTATAAACTTAAAAGAAGGAGAGGTAGGAATTGCTCTTTTAAAAACGCAAATAGCTAAAATAGAAATAATAGATGAATTTTTTTATGAAAATAAAGGAAAAGAATATGGCTGTATAAAATACAAGGTTTTAAAAATAAATGAATCGATAGAATTACTAACTGAGCTTAAAATAGCTTTAAAGGGCATAAGAGGAACTTTAGTTTGTTCAGAAAATACTATTTTAAAACTTAACACTATTTTAAAAGAAATATTGATATAAATTAAAAAGGTAGAGTTTAATGATTCTACCTTTAATTTTATTTTCTGGTAAATATTATTAATAAAAAAATTATTATGACAGTTTTTTATCCAATTTTAATAATATTCCCTTGAGGAGTATATTCAATTCTAATTAGTCTTAATTCGCCATTTTTAGACATTTCAATTGGCATAGTAACTAGCTCAGATATGAAGAAAGTTAAACAATCTAAAAGAACATAAACTGCAGCTCTACCAGCACTAGGTTCGTTACCCAAAGTATATTGATATGTTGAAACAATATTTCCATTAGATAAAACTTCTGTACTAACAGGTTTTAATGGTTGAGATTCAACAATAACTTTATTTTGTCCAGGTTTGATTAATTCAAAGTTAGGTTCTTTTTCTCCGTTTAAAGCCATTACAGCAGAACATCCTTGGAATAGTAGTCCACTTGTTATAATTCCTAGTAATATTAATTTTTTCAAAAATAAATCCCCCTATAATAGTAAAGTTTTTAATGCCACATATTATAACATATATTTATAATATGAACAAGTTAAAACTGCCAACTATAGAGGAGAAATAAACTTTGTAAATAACATAATTACAAAAAGTTTAATGTTCTAATTAGTAAGAGTATTTTCCTCAATAGAATTTTAGTTAGATGTATTTTTAATTATATTGTCATTAGGGTATATTTGCAAAAAATAACAAGAAC
>NZ_KI518112.1:0-6023 GCF_000479045.1 Cetobacterium somerae ATCC BAA-474 | reverse complement strand
ATATAAATTAGATTGTATATGGAAAGTAATGATAGAAATGAAAAGATAGATATAAAAATATAAAAAATAATAAAAAAAGACTGTTGAAACAATCTTATAATATAAAATTGACTTTTAATAACAATAATATTAAACTACGAATAACAAATTCCAAAGGAGGAAGTTTTATTATGGAAGAAAAGAGAATTTTAAAAAGTACATGTTTTAGAATAAAAAAAGGCTATGATTTTTTTGAATATGATATAGATGGAATTGGAAAATTTGAAGGGAATTTGAATGATTTGATAAAAGATATAGAAGAAAGTTCTACAATGAGTAAAATGCTGAGTACAACTTCTTGGATAGAAAATGGAGCATATGGAATAAGTCATCCAAATTTATTAAAAAGAAATGCAGACCATGAAATTTTTACTATTTTAAAGAAATATGAAAAAAGGGATAAAGATTTAATAAAAGAATTATTAGTTTCATTATCTGTAGTAGGGAAAAGTGCAAAAGAATTAAAAGAACAAGAAGATCCAGATGCAAATAAATATTTTAGAATTTATTCTTTAGGGCTTAGAAAACTTATAGAAAATAATGAACTAAATTTAAAAGGATATTGTATACGTTTTGTAGAGAACCAAACTCCACAATATGTGGCTCTTTATGAATATAAAGAATGGCTTATCTATAATCCCGTAGAAAAAATAGAAAAAAGAAATATAGTAAAGGATAATTTTTTAGGAGTAGAGGAAGAACTTCCTCAAATACCAAATGATTTAAATTTAACCTTAGAAGTTTCAGAAGAAAAATTAAAATCTTATATAGGAAAAGAGGATTGGAAAAGATTTATGAAAAAGGCAGCAACAAAATCGAAGAGAGAAAAGTTAAGAAAATTAATTGCTAAGTTACCTGAAGAAAATATAAAAACTGCAGAAAAGAAATTAACAGACTTACTATAATATTATTAGGGTATATTTGCAAAAAATAACAAGAACCTCTGGGGGAGAGAGGTTCTTATTATTTGGGGGGATTAAATTATTTTTTACTTTTAACACTTTTTATAATATTTAGACTATAGGTTTTATAAAAAAGTTTTAAATTTTACAAAAAAAAGAAAAAAGCTTCTTAGATCTAGATAACTAAGAAGCTTCCCCCGTTAGCCCCCTTGACTATGACAGAGTCGGATAATATCTATTTACTATATAAAAAAGAAAAAAGCAAATTTATTTAAAGAAATTGACTTTTATAAAAATTATAATTAAACTATTTTTAGTAAAGAGATAGTAAAAACTAATTTCGAAAAATGCAGTTTAAAGAGATCAAAGTTTAATAATAGCAACTTTAAAGATACCGTTTTTTATGAATGTAATTTAGAAAAGTCAGACTTAAGTGATTGTAGTGGTTTAAAGATAGTTTAAAAATTACTAAGAACGGCAGAAAAACTATTGAGTTTTTCTGTCGTCTATTTTTTTGTTTAAGTTTTCAACTATTCGTATCTAACAATCATTGTAAGATTAGAAGTGTAGCTACCTGGAGTTTGAGTTGTTGGAACAGCTAAATCAACTCCTACAGTATGATAATTATAACCAGTTTTACTATTGATTGTAGGAATAAAATTAAATAAATCTGTCCATGCTCTTACTGGAAATTTTATTGAAGAATCAGTACTGTTTACCATTTCTATTGTACCTTCACCACTGTTTTCTCCAAGTTCTTTAATATATGCAATATACTTCTCTCCTGGTTCACCAGTTACTTTAAATTCACCGTCTACTCTTGAAAAGCTTCCAGCGACAACTTTTCCAAAATCGATATTTTTTGTGACTTCTACCTTTAAAGGTTTAATAACTTGGGCTTTAACCTCCATAATAGCTTCCTCTTGAGCAACAGCCAAAACTCCAATGCTTATAAAAAGTGAGCTTAATATTTTTTTCATATTTTGAATCCTCCTGTAAATTTTTTAGTTTGTAACTATGAAAAATTTTTATTCGATGTATTTTCGGAATAAAAAAAGCAACAATTTTAATTAAAATTGTTGCACCTGGCTGCCACATTAATAGGCCCTATAGTTTTGCGTCATAAAGTTTCCCTTACTTTGCCCTTACTTCTTATATTGCATAATTGAAAATCCATTTATTTTTTTAGCATCATACATTGCTATATCAGCTTTTTCAAATGACAGCTCTAAGCTTTCATCATTATTTTTAATATAGTATCCGATACTAAAAGAGATATTATATTTAGTTATAATATTGGAGTTTTTGCCCAGATATATTAATTTTTCTAATCTTTCTAAAAGATCATTATCACCATAATATAAATAAAATTCATCTCCAGATATTCTAAAAGTATTTTCTCTTGGAAATACATCTAATAAAAGTTTTCCAACTTCAGAAAGAACTGAATCCCCTTTACTATGACCATATTTATCATTAGTTTTTTTGAAATTATCTAAATCGATTACAATAACAGCACCTTTGATAAAATCATTTTTTTTACAAAACTCATTAAAAAGATACCTGTTGGGTAGATTAGTTAATTGGTCATACTTTAAAGCTTTTGTTAATTTTTTTTGGAAAACTATTTTACTAATTAGTACTAAAAGTATAAATATAGTTATATACCAAATTTTTTTCTTTTCCTCAGCTTCTTCAGTTATGTTGAGAACATATTCTTTCTGGTCTATTTCAACAAAATTTCTAATTTCATTTTTATCAATATCTCCAATAACTGCAATTGCTTTATTAAAAATATCTCTTAAAATTTTTTGTTTTTTTGAAAAAGCGAAATTAATAGGAATATCTTTTATTTTTATATCTTTATGCTGTTTACCACAGTCTCTATCATAGATGTTATATGGGCTTATTATATAACCAACTTCATCTTTTTTAAAAGCTTCAAATAACTCTGCTGTGGAGTTGTATATTTTCATATCTTCCTCTATAAAATATTCTTTACCAATATCTTGAGACTTTCCATCTTTTAAAACGCCGACATTATAATCACCACTATCAATATGATTAAGTAGATGCATTGGAATATAATCGATTGCTTCTGAAAAGATATAGCTAGATTTTCCTTCAGCAGTTGTTGAAAGTGTTAAAAAATCAATCTCTTCTTGTTTAAATTTTTTTTGTATATATGTCCACTTTTTCCCGTTGTAGGTATATTTTATTGGAATTTCAATAATACTAGCAATTTTATCAATATATTCAGGTAGTATTCCAATAAATTTATCACTATTTTTAATATATATACTTAAAGAGATGTCATCTTCAAGAGAAGTTGTTATAAATTTCTTTTGTGATAAAAAATCTTTTTCCTCTTCAGTTAAGCTATTTTGGAATCTTTCTCTTTGATAGTATAATGGAAGATTTTTAAAGTGATTAGATATTTTTTTACTATATTTTTTATTCAAAGCAGTATTTATGTGAGGTAATAAATACTCATATTTTTTATTTACACCAATGCAAACAGGAGCTAAAAATGAGACTAATAGTCTATTTTGAGATTTGAGAGCGATAAACTCTGAGTCTAAGTAAAAATTATCTTTAAAATCATCAATATTATCAACTTCTACGATATTTGCATCTATGTTGTTTTTTTCTAAAAAATCTTTTAAATGCTTTATGGGAATTTCATCCCCTTTAAACACATAAATTGTTTGATTCATTAAATCATATGGTGAATCTAAAGGAATTTTATCAGAAGCGACATATAGATTTTCACTAAAAATAGGTTTAGAAAGTAATATATTGTTTTTTCTAACAGTGTTTTTTGTGACCAACCCTAAAGCATCGATAGTTCCCTTTTCAAGATTATTATGACTTTCTCTCCAAGAACCATGAACTTCTTTTACATTTAATTTTAACTCATTTTTAAAGAGGTCACGGATAATTCCATTGATAGAAATACCATCAATTTCAACTTCAGTCTCTGGATAGTTTTGAATTCCTAGGTAAAAAGTATTATCATTTGAAAAAGCTACCATTGTCATAGTTAAGAATAGTAGTAGTTTTAAAAATCTATTTTTTAATAGTTTCAACTTTGTCCTCCATTTATTTTATCTAAATACAAATTTAGCTTGTAAAGTTATTCTTATTTAGTAGTGACTAAAAATGTGTATTTTTTAGGTGGACTAATCCTAAAATAAAAAAAACAACAATTTTATAAAAAAATTGTTGCAACTGGCTACCATTTTACAGGTCCTATAGCTTTGCGTCATAAAGTTTCCCTTATTTTGCCTGCTTGTTTGAATAAGCATTCATATGATATATTATAAATGTAGTTTAATCAATTTGAAATTTACTGTAAAAAAGTATGTAGAGAATTTCAATAAGTTTTATAAAATATTTTATATTGTAATTTTAAAAATGATAGAGTATTATTAAAATATAGATAAAAGGGAGGATAGGTATGAAATTATTATATTTAGATACAGAAACAACTGGATTAACTGATAACTCTGCAATAGTTCAAATAGCTGGTGCTATAGAGATAGATAACGAGGTTGTAGAATGGTTTAATATTAGATGTAAACCTCATAACGGAGCAGATATTTCAGAAAGTGCTTTAAAAACTATAGGATTTACAGTAGAAGAACTTAACAAAGAGCAGGAGCCAGAAGAGGCGTTAAAAGAGTTAGAGAAAATTTTTTCAAAATATGTAGATAGATATGATAAAAATGATAAATTAGTTATGATTTGTCATAACTATCCATTTGATTTTAGAATGTTATATAATTTTTATAATAGATTAAATAATAGATTTATGGGAAGCTTTATTGATTTTAAATTAAACGTATGTACTCTTAATTTAGTAAAATCACTTCAAGTTATGGGAATTTTACCAGTTTTAGAAAACAATAGATTAGAAACGTGGTGTAAACATTTTAATGTTTCACTAGAAAATGCACACGATGCTTTAGAAGATATTAGAGCAACAAGAGAGGTTTATAAAAACATAGCTAAAGTTCTTGAAAAAGCCAAATAATTAAAAAATTATAATAGGAGGAAAGATGAAAAAGGTATGTTTAGTTATAATGTCAGTAGTTTTAACAAGTATGGTATCTTTAAGTGCAGAGATGAAATCAATGAAATCGGAAACTCAAAGAGACAGAGAAGTTGAGGAAACTTTAATTAAAACTTATTCTCTTAAAAGAGGAGAGGATATAGTTCACTACATGTATAATAAAGTAGATTTAAATGGAGATAAAAAACCTGAAGTTATAGTTTATGCATATGGACCTATGTTAGGAGGAACGGGAGGAGATTCCGGACTTATTTTAAAAGAGGTTAGTGAAGGATATCAAGTTATATCTGAACTATCATTAGTTCGTACACCAATAATTATAAGTGATAATAAAACAAAGGGATGGAATGACATTATAATGGAAGTTTCAGGAGGAGGAGCAACTCCGGGACAAGCAGTATTAAAATTTAATGGGAAAAAATATCCCTCTAATCCATCTACTCAACCTATGTTAGGAAAAGATGCTAAAATAAAAGGAGTTAAAATTTTAGCAGATGAATTTGTACCAAATGTAGGAATACCTTTAGAATAGTTTTTGATAAAAAGACACTAGAGATTATTTAGTGTCTTTTTTATTACTTCTTATAATTTCAACGATTTGATATATTAATAAAGCTATATCTCCAATTAAAAAGAGAACAAAAGTCATTAACTCTTCATCAGTAGATTCCATTTGAATTAAATGAAAAGATATAAATAAAATTAATATTATGTTTGCAAAGAAAAGAGCTCTTTTTCTTTTATTTTTAAAAAATGCATTATTTTTCATAAAAACCATCCTTAAAGTACTATAATTAATTTAAACTAGAATTATTATATCATTATTAGTTGAAAAAGAAAAGAAATTAAACTAATTGTTCGAAAGTTAGTCTTATAAAATAAAAATAAAAAAAATGAAAAAACTAGTTGATTTTTTTTGCAAAAATTGATAGAATTAATAACGAATAAGAAAGATTGAAGAGACTTCTTAACTGAAATGCCTGGGTGGCGGAATAGGTAGACGCACA
>NZ_KI518111.1 GCF_000479045.1 Cetobacterium somerae ATCC BAA-474 | reverse complement strand
TAGAATTTACACAAAATTTGAAGAAGACTCAATAACACTTTTTTTATAACCCTCTAATCAATTTAGAGGGTTTTCTATTTTTATTTAATATGCTATACTAATCTAATCGACTATCTAATTTTAAAGGAGTTTTAAGTTATCTATGAAAATAAAATCTTATAATATTTTTGCTGCTTTGTCTGTTGTTCTTGTAGTTATCTCTCTCATTTTTTACTTAGTAATTAAAAATAATAGATTAAAAGAGGAAGAATCATCTTTTTTAAAAAGAATTACTGTTAGTAACAGTTCTATTGATTTTGATAAACTTATTCCTTTAGAAAAAGAGGTATGGGATAAATTTCAAAAAATACCTAAAAATCAATACTCTTCTAAATATGAGGAGATTGCTGAAAATAATAGAGTTCTTTTAAATCTTCGTTCTAGACAAAATATTGGAGCTTATATTCTAAAAAAAGTTCTAAATAGCGGAGAGCTCTCTCCTAAAGCTAGACTTTTTACTTTAAATAAACTTAGAGTTTTAGATGCTACTTCTGGAAATATTGTTAACTCTATAAAGCTTACTATGGAATATCTGAATTTAGCTGAAGAACTTAATTCTGAGCATGATATCATTAGAGCAAAAATATCTTTATCTTCTATTTTTAATAGCTTAGGTGGGCATGAAACCTCTATTAAAATACTTCAAGATATTGATATTGAAAACAAAGATTTTCCCAATGTTTCAAGAACTGCAATCTCAATATATCTTTATTTAGGTGAAAATTTTGGTTTCTTAAATAACACTACAGAGGGATTTAAATATTTGAATAAAATTACACCTCTATTAAAAGATCAACCTGAAAGTTATCAAAAAAATGTTTTAATTCTAAAAAACCTTTTAGAAGCTAGACTCTATCTAATATCTAATAATAAAGAAGCTGCTTTAAATTGTCTAAACATTGCTAACCCATTATTAGACAACTTAGATAAAGCCTTTTTTACTGACCTTGAAAATCTTCGTTTAGTAACTTTAGAGAGCTACTATTTAAAATATGAACCTGAAAAGTTTTCTCCAACTAATCTGAAAAACTTTATAGAAACTTCTGATTTTTATGGAGATATTACATTTTTAAAAATAGCCTTTAAGTTATTATTTCAACACTACTATGAGACTAATAATTTTAAAGATTATAGTGATTTAGCTAAAGATTATGATGAATATTTAGAAAGAGTCAGTGTAGCTAACAATAAAGTTTTTAGTTTGTATCTTATTGAAAATATTGAACATGAGCGTTTTGCTAGAGAAAATGAAAAGTTATATAAAAACATAGCTTTCCTTATTATCTCTATGGTTTTAATTTTAGGTGTTGCATATAAACGTATACTTTACCTTGATAAAAAAGCTAAAATTGATGCGCTAACAACTATTGGAAACAGGCTTGCTTTTAAAGAGGATATAAACTCTTTAAAATCTAGTAATGAATACTCTATGTTACTTTTTGACATAGATAATTTTAAAAAAATAAATGATACTTATGGACATGAATTTGGTGACGAAGTGCTATCTACCATTGGTAAAATTCTTAAAACTATTGAGAATAAAGAGATCTCTATATATAGAGTTGGTGGGGAGGAGTTTGCTATTTTATTTGCTCACTTTAACGAAAGTTTTGCTATGGAAAGTTGCGAATATATTAGAAAAAGTGTAGAGAATATCCACTGGAAGTACCCAATTACAGTTACTATAAGTGGCGGTTTTTCCAAGGCTACGGAAAACACATATGCTGAGTGTGATAAAAGACTTTATAAAGCTAAAGGCTCTGGAAAAAATATGATTATATATCAAGATATAAATGAAGGAGATGTTAAATGATTTACCGATTGTTTATCCTTGTTTTTTTTGTAGTTTTTAACTTTGCTTTTAGTGAAGTTTACACACCAGAAACACTTAAAGAAAAAGAGGAGTTTAGTAAGTTACAAAAAGAAAAAATAATTATAGCACTAATAGATGACCCTTTTTATAATTTAAGTTATCCAAATATAAATTCTTTAAACACTACTATGGAAAACTTTTTAAAAAATTATATGCAACTAAATGTAACTTTTAAGAAAGTGCCATATAAAAATCTGCAACGTGATATTAAATCTGGTATCATTAATGGGATAGCTTTAATTCCTAAAAATCAAATATTTGATGATAAGCTTGATTTTAGTGACAGCATTTTTTCTGAAGAACTTTATGTTATCTCACAAAATGAGTCAATACATTCACTAAATGATTTAAATAATAAAATTATATATACATCTCATACTGAACCATATATTAATATTCTTAAAGCTGTTTTAGATAATAATGACCTTCACGCTTATCCTATCCCCGTGGATAATTTAAAAAAATATGATGAGAAACTTATCTTAACAACTAATCCAGTTTTATATAAACCTAAATATGGAATCAAAATAGGTCATTCACCTGGAATTGCTATAGCTTTATCTCATAAATACCTTAATTTAATTCCCTATATTAATAATGCTTTAAATAGTAATTATAGAAAAAAATTTATAGATCAATTAAATACTCTAAATCGTTCTATATCTTATAATAACTTTTATACCTCTTTAGCACCAGAAGAAAAAGAGTATCTAAAAAATCATAAACCCATTAAAGTTATCTATGAAAAAGATACTGATTCTCTTGTTTCGTACAAGTCTCAAATTGATGGAAAGTATAAAGGAATAGCTCCAAATATTTTTAAAGCTTTAAAAAATAATCTTGGAATTAATTTTGTAGATATTACAAGTACTGATTATAAAACAATAACTGATCTTAAAACTAAAGGATTTGATGCAACCGTTCTTTCTAAAACACAAAAACGTAGTAAAGATTTCATATTCTCTGAAAAAATATACGAAGTTGGAACCTATATTATTAATTTAGATAATTCTCCATCATCTAGTAAAACCATTGGAGTTCTAAAAGACAGTGTTGAAGAACATATAGCTCAAAGATACGATATTAATAAAAATATTATTATATTTGATGATTTTAACTCAATGGTAAAAGCTTTAGATGATAGAAAAGTCGGAAATTTACTTGTAACTAATAAAGAGTATTTCGATTCTAATAAATATAATATTATTCTTTTTGAAACAATTCCTGTTAACTTTATGTTTAATAAAGAAGATGTAGTTTTAAGAGATATTATAAACAAAGCTTTTGAATACTCTATTGATTTAAAAAATTTTGCTGAATTATCTCAACTTGAAAGAGATGCTGAAAATAAAATTGTCTATTTAAAAAATAGAGAAATTAAAGATACACTTATTATTTTTTCAATAGTTTTTATTTTTATAATTTTTGCTATTTCAGTTTATTTATATAAAGAGCGTTTAAATAAAAAGAATCTACTAAAAGATTCATTAACAAACTTACCAAACAGATTTATTTTTGATAAGTTTTGTAATGAGGAAAACTCACTTACTGGTTCTACTTTTGTTATAGATTTAAATAACTTTAAAAATATAAATGACTCTTTAGGTCATGAGTTTGGAGATGTTATTTTAAAAGAGTTTGCCAACTTCTTAAAAAATAGTTTTATAGATTCCCATATTTTTAGAATCTCTGGAGATGAGTTCTATGGTTTCTCTTTTGAAAGTCATGAAGAGATTATTGGAAAATTAAAAAAATATAAAGATTTTTGTCCTACACTTTTAAAATATAATATTACCTTTAATTTAGGAGTAAGTCATAAAACAGCAAATATTTCACTTGCTACTAGTTTTAAATACTCTGATTTAGCTATGCTTGAAACTAAAAAAGAAAAAAGCAAATTTTATAAAATTGCAGATGATAAATTTATTGAAAAAATGGATAGGGAATCCTCTATACTTTCTCTATTAAAAGAGGATATCAGTGGAATATACCCTATGTTTCAACCTAAATACTGCATTAAAACCAATAGAATTATTGGTGCTGAAGCTCTTGCTAGATATAGTTCATTAGAACTTGGTCCAATAGGGCCCTTTGAATTTATACCAATAGCTGAAAAGTACAACTTTATACATAAAGTTGATTATAAAATTGCTAAAGAATCTATTGTTTTTATTAGGGATCTTCTTGAAAGCGAAGTATCTTTAGATAATTTCAGAATCTCATTTAATATCTCTATGAAAACTTTTAAAAGAGATGACTTAATAACCGTACTTACTGGACTTCTTAATTACTTTAAAGTTCCTGGAAAATATATTGAAGTAGAGATTACTGAGTCTATCTTTATTTTAGATATGAAAGACTTAATTACTAAATTAAAAGCACTTAAAAATTTAGGTATTCAAATATCACTTGATGATTTTACAGCAGGACACTCTACAGCAGGACTTCTACCTCTTTTACCAATGGACGTAGTTAAGTTTGATAAATCTCTTTTAGATTCTCTTGAAGTAAATAAATCAAAAGGTAAGATTGTTTATAAAAATTTAACCTCTTTAATAAAGGATTTAAACTTTAAGATTGTTTCTGAAGGAGTTGAAACAAAAGAGCAGTTAGAGTTTCTAAAATTTCTAGGTGTTGATTATGCTCAAGGTTATTACTTTAGTAAGCCTATTTCAAAAGATGAATTTACTACGGAGGTTAAGACACTATGATTTTTAAACTTGTTTATCCTTTGTTGATTATTTTATTTTTTATCTCAACTTTTATCAACAAAAATAATCTATTTAATGACATAAACTCATCTGTTGATAATTTTAATATTCGTTTTAATAAGGATATACAAACATTAAAAAATGAGATTGATTTTTTAGATGCTACTAAAAAAAGTTTACCTTTTGAAAATTACACTGTTGCTGAAAATATAATATACTTTGATATAGATGGAAGTGGAGTTTATTTTAAAAATATTACTTCACATCCCAATCAATTTAATTTTTATAATTTAAAAGAAGCCAAAGAAAATCTGAACTCTAAATTTAATAACTCTCTTCTTTTCATTGTTTATAATAATATACGTTCTTTAAAAAACGATAGAAAAGTTATTTATACTGATGATTTTAGTCAAACTTGGGTTAAAGTTTTACAAAAAGGAGCTCTAAGTTTTGATGTTTTCCAAAATAAGAGAAGTATCTCTAGAAATAACACTGAATTTGCTCTTTATAATCTCTATACTGATAGAGCTCATGACAAAGAGATGTTTACAATAATATTTCCAGAATATGATTATTTTAATAACTCCCAAAAGCTTCGTGCTCTTTGGTATTTTGACTTTGATCCTAACTTCTTTGCTAAAAATACAAATAAATTAAAAAGTATTTTAGGATTAAATACCTATATTATTGATGGAGAGTATAAAGTTGTTTATTCAACAGATAAAAAGCATTCTAAAACTATAGAGAGTATTCAAGATTTTTATGTTTTTCCCCTTGAAAAAACTAACTATAAAATCTTAATTGAAAAAGAGGGGGTATTTCAACTTATTAAAACAAAAGAGATTTTTATACTAACTTTTATTATACTTCTAATTTTTTATATAAATAAAAAAGAGAAACTAAAAAAAGAGTTACTCTCTTTGAAAATATTAAATAAGATTAAAAGTGAACTACTTTTAAGAGAACCACTAACTGCTCTTTACAACAGATATTTTTTACAAGAGAAGATAATTTTTCCCATTAAAAATTGTGGTGTGGTACTACTTGATATTGATTATTTTAAAAATATAAATGACAGTTTTGGACATGATAGAGGTGACCTTGTTCTTAAAGCTGTAAGTAATTGTATAAAGTTAGTTTCAATTGGTAATGCTGATGCACTTAGATGGGGTGGAGAGGAGTTTTTAATTATCTTTAAAGATACTGACAAAGAAAAACTTTTAAATAAAGTTCATACCCTTCAAATACTAATTAGAAATTTAAATATTATTGATAACTATAAAATAACTGCTTCATTTGGTGTTATTTACACTGATATTGAAGATAAAAACTCATTTTATAGTGCTGTTTCTAAAGCTGATAAAAATCTATATACTGCTAAAAAAACTGGTAGAGATAAAATAGTAGCATTCTAAAATTAGAATGCTACTTTTCTTTTAAAATATATAGCTAACTCCAGCAGTTACTTTCCACGACTCATTTTCTGAAAAGAAATATTTATATCCAGTATAAAAAGATACTCCTGTAGCAGGGTTTCCAATGGCTCCGTTAAGTCCTAACTCTTGAGAAAAACTATTTTTATCCTTTAAATCTCCTTCATCATTTTCTTCTGAAAGGCGAGCTCTATATTTTACTTCTTCATCTATTCTATTTAATTCCTGCTTTACTCCAGCACTCATAGAAACATCAACAATATGACTCTCTTGAAAATATTGTTTTCCAACTCCCATTCCTAAATACAGTGTATTTAAAACTCCATTTAGATTATCTAAACTCACATTATAATTTCCATAGTTTTCATTGATACTTCTTTGAAAAACTGCTACAGATTGTAGCTTTCCCATGGGTTCAAAATATATTGAATCAATATCTATCTTTTTAGAGACCTTTCCCATTCCACCAAAAAAATGATTTTTTAAGTTAGAATTTAAAGCATCATCTAAATTTTGGCAATTAAATCCTATTAGATCTTCACTATATTTTAGATATGCAATGTTTACCTTGGGGTCTGTTTTAAATTGAGGGGTTTTTAGAGCAGTTTTTAGATTACTATCCATCTTTATGTAACTCATAGTCCAACCTGAATCTAATTTTAGATTTAGCGGATATCTTTTTCCAATAAATAGTTTATTTTCATTTTTTTCAAAACTATATAGTAGTTGAAAAACTAAAATAAAAAATAGAAAAAAAATCTTCACCACTTAACCTCCTCCTTAGCTCTTTTTTTATTTATACTAACTTTTTTTATTTTACCTTTTGAATTTTTTCTCTTATATTTTTTTTAAAAGAAATTTTTACTTTTTCACGAATATAAAAGTAACGAAAACGTATTTATGGGAGGTTAATTTATGGGATTATTTTCATGGATTATTTTAGGACTTTTATCTGGAGCATTAGCTAGACTTATGATGCCAGAGGTATATACAGCTGGGCTTTTTGCTACTACAATTCTTGGAATTGTTGGGGCATTAGTAGGTGGATTTATAGGTAGTCTTCTTGGAATAGGATCTGTTACTGGTCTTAACTTAGGAAGTATCTTTTTATCTGTAATTGGTGCTTTTGTTGTTCTGTTCCTATTTATAAAATTTAGAGGAAGATAATATTAAGGAGGGGTTCATGGTAAATATAACTATTAATGGAAAAAACTGCTCTGTTGATGAGAAACTCTCAGTTTTAGAGATTTTACAATCACTAAAATTAGAGATTCCAACTTTTTGTAGAGATGAAAGATCTGATGAAAAACTTGGTATTTGCGGAATGTGTGCTGTTTCAATTGATGGGACTGTTACAAAAAGTTGCAAAACTATCCCTACTGAAGGTATGGTTATAGATACCATAGCTCCTGAAGTTATTAGCAATCGAAGGCAACTACTTCAAAAATATATAGATAATCACCATGTAAACTGCCTTGTTTGCCAAAAATCAGGTCAGTGTAAACTTCAAGAGTATTGCTATAAATATGGAATAGATAAAACTATTCCCAATAGCTTAGATCTATTACCTATCGATGATTCCAATCCATTTTTTGTAATAGATCCAAATAAATGTATTGGGTGTGGAAAGTGCGCTCAAATTTGTAGAAATCTTCAGTGCAATCACGCTTTAAAACTGAAAACTACAAATGGAAAAATGCACACTTGGGCTAATAAAGCTGATAACATAAATAGCTCAACCTGTGTTTCATGTGGAAACTGCGTAAGCTTTTGTCCAACTGCTGGGTTACTTCCAAAGTATAAACACCAGTTTAGACATTGGGAGACTAAAATTGTAAAAACAACTTGTGGATACTGTGGTGTTGGATGCCAAATTAACTTTGAAGTTAAAGATAATACTATAGTTGAAGCACACCCTGCTTTAGTTAAACCAAATGTTGGACTACTTTGTGTTAAAGGTAAATTTGGATTTTCATATGTAAATCATCCTGAACGTTTGACTCATCCTCTTATTAAAGAGAATGGTGTCTTTAGAAAAGCTAGCTGGAATGAGGCGCTCTCACTAATTACTAAAAAATTAAGTGATACTATGAAAAACTATGGTGGCGAAGCCATTGGAGCTTTTTCATCTGGTAAATGTACAAATGAGGAGAACTATCTTTTCCAAAAGTTCTTTAGAGGAGTTGTAAAAACAAACAATGTTGACCACTGCTCAAGACTTTGCCATAGCTCATCATCTGCTGCTCTTGGAAAAACTTTAGGATATGGAGCTATGTCTAATAGTGTGCATGAAGGTTTTGATTCTAAAGTTGTTTTAATTAGTGGTGAAAACATCAGAGAAACTCATCCTGTTTTAGGAACTAAGGTTAAACATGCTGTGCAAAAGGGTGCTAAACTTATAATTATAGATATTAGAGATATTGATCTTTCTGAAATTGCCGATGTATTTTTAAAAATAAATCCTGGAACTGATATAGCCTTAGTTAATGCTATGGTAAATGTTATTATTTCAGAAAGACTTTATAATAAAAAATATATTGATGAGAACACTGAAGGGTTTGAAGCACTTAAAGAGAGTGTTAAAGATTATACTCCTGAGTATGCCGAAAAAATTTGTGGAGTTTCAAAAGATGATGTTATTAAAGCTGCTAGAATCTACTCTAGCGATGTAGCTACAACATATTTAGGTATGGGAAATACTCAGCATATAAATGGTTCTGACAATGTCACAGCTCTTTCAAACCTAGCTTTAATCTGTGGAAATGTTGGTAAAGAAAGAGGAGGAGTAAACCCTTTAAGAGGGCAAAATAATGCCCAAGGTGCCTGTGATATGGGTGCATTTCCAGATATCTACTCAGGATACCAAAAAGTTGATGATCCTAAAGTTAAAGAGAAGATGGAAAAGTTCTGGAATGTAGAAAACCTTTCACCTTTTGCAGGAATAACTGTTGTTGAAATGATAGATAAAATATCTAAAAATGAGATGAAGTTTTTATATGTTATGGGTGAAAATCCACTTATGACTGACCCTAACTTAAACCATGTTAGAAGTGCTCTTAAAAACTTAGATCTTCTTGTAGTTCAAGATATATTTTTAACTGAAACTGCTGCTATGGCTGATGTTGTTCTACCAGCAACATGTTTTGCTGAAAAAATTGGAACTTTTGTCAATACAGGCAGAAGAGTTCAAAGAGTTAGACAAGTTGTAACACCTCCTGGTGAGGTAAAAATGGATTTAGATATAATTTTAGAGTTAATGGATCGAATGGGTTATAAACAGATTAATCGAACTCCTGAAACTATCTTCAATGAACTTTGTGAAGTTACTCCACTTTACAGTGGTCTTAGTTATTCACTTATAGAAGATGAGGGTGTGCAGTGGCCAGTTATAAATGGAGTAGGAACTGAGTTCTTATATGAGGACCTTTCAAATTTAAAGAGAAAGTTCTCATTGATTCCTGTGGAGTTAGTTAACTCTATAGAGGTTGTAAATGATGAGTATCCTTACTACCTTTCTACAGGAAGAGTACTTTATCAGTATCATACTAGATCTATGAGTGGTAGAGTTGATGGGTTAAATGAAAAATGTCCTGAACCTTATGCTGAGATGAACTCCAATCTTTTAGAGAAAATATCTAAAAAAGATGGAGATATGATAACAATCAAATCTCGCCGTGGAGAGATTACTTTAAAAATAAAAATACGTGAGGGAGTTAAAGATGGAGTAGTTTTTGTTCCATTCCACTTCTCTAGTGCTTTAGTTAACGAGCTTACTGGTAGTGAGTTTTTAGAGCCAATCTCTAAAACTCCTGAGTATAAAATATGTCCAGTAAAATTAATATAAAAAATTATTTTTTTAAGAGGATTTTTATAAAAATCTTTGAATATACTTTTTAGATATAATTTTTGGAATAGCCTGTTAAGTAAAATTTAAATAAATGGAAAAGAGATTAAGGGTTCTGACCAGACTTTAATCTCTTTTCTATTTTTTGTAATAAATTGAAGGAAATATTCTTTTTATTTAGTATATTCGAGCCAGATTGATAATAATATATTTTTAAGGAGGAATTATATGGAGATATTTGCAGATTATATTCGTTCTAACGTTTTAATTGCACTCTTCCTATCTATTGGTATTGGTTATGCTATAGGAAAAATCAAAATCGGAAAATTCCAATTAGGTGGAATTGCTGGTAGCTTAATCATTGCAGTTATAATTGGACAACTTGGGTTTAATGTTCCTGGTATTTTAAAAACTGCTTTCTTTGCTTTATTTATCTATGCTTGTGGATATGAAGGTGGACCAAAATTTTTCGGAGCACTAAACAATAAAGCTTCTATGAAGTTTGTAATCTCATCCTTTTTTATGACTGTTATAGGTTTGCTGTGTGTTCTTTTTTGTGCATACTACTTTGATTTAGATAGAGGATTAGCAGCTGGACTTGCTGCTGGTGGTTTAACTCAATCAGCTATTATTGGTACTGCAGGGAACTCAATTGGAAACTTAGGTTTAAACCCAGAATTAACTAAACAGCTTCAAACAAATGTTGCTGTAGGTTACTCTGTCACATATATTTTTGGTACTTTAGGGCCTGTTCTTATGGTTGGAACTATTCTTCCACTTATTATGAAATGGGACCTTAGAAAATCAGCTATTGAACTTGAAAAATCTCAATCTAAAGGTATCGTTTTAGGTGAAAATGAGTTTCTTGCTCTTGAAAAAGTTTCTTCTAGAATTTATGAGATAACTAAAGATTCTAAATATGTAGGAAAAACAGCACGTGAGTTAGAAGAGGATTTTAAAGAAAAAATATTTCTTTTAGATGTTTCTCAAAATGGTTCTACTATAAAGGTTGATAACTATGATAACTATATTTTTAAGGAAAATGACTGGGTTGTAATTGGTGGAAAAACAAAGGCACTTCTTAGTTTAGATGGTGTTTTAGGAACTGAAATTTTTGACTGTACTAAGTTTTCTACAACTACTACTGAATATAAAAAATCCATTATTTTCCACTATAAAAAATTTGCTGGAAAAACAATTGAAGAGATAAAAACTCTTTTACCTCCAGCTGCTACTCTTGGTTTTGTTGTAGCTCAAGTTTATAGAGAGAATGAGGAACTTCCTTTAAAACCTGACTTTAAATTTGAAGTTGGTGATGAAGTTATTTTAACTGGTAGAAAACAAAATATAGATAGTTCTTTTAAACTTTTAGGTTATGCCACTCCTAGTAAAAATGTTGTTGATTATATCACTTTCTCAATTGGTATGATTTTAGGTATCATGATTGGAGAGATTACTCTACCTATCGCTGGTATTCCTATATCTTTAGGAACTGGTGGAGGATGTCTTTTCTCAGGTCTTATTTTTGGATGGTTGAAAAGTAGATTCCCTAAAGTTGGAGGAATAGATACTGGTACAGTTTCTTTCCTTAAAGTTTTTGGACTAGTTGTTTTCGTTGTAATTGTTGGTTTAAATGCTGGTAAGAGTGCCCTTGTTACCATTGAACAATATGGTATGACTCTATTCTGGCTTGGTGTTTTTGTAACTATGGTTCCACAGGTTATTACATTCCTATTTGACTACTTTATCTTAAAAATTAAAAATCCAGTTGATTCAGTGGCAATTATAGCTGGAGGTAGAAGTGCTAATCCCGCTTATGCTGAGGTTCTTAGAAAAACTCAAAACTCTACTCCAGTACTACCCTTCTCAGTTGGATATGCTGTAGCAAATGTATTTTTAACTATGTGGGGACCTGTTATTGTTGGAATTATAACTAAAAATTAATTGGAGGTATTATTATGAAAGAGTTAAGCCCATTTGAGCTAAAAGATCAACTTATTAAACTTGCTGACGAAGCTTTTAAAGGTGAAGTTTTAAATGCTGGTAGAGGAAACCCAAATTTTTTAGCCACTCTTCCTCGTAGAGTTTTCAATCTCATTGGTAAATTTGCCATTGAAGAATCTGAAGTTTCATACTCTTACCTACACAATCATATTGGTGGTTTTCCTAAAAAAGAGGGTATCTATACTAGATTTCTAATATTTTTAAGAAAAGAGCAGTGTTCTGCTGAAGCGAATGGAATTTTAACATATTTATCATATATAGAGGATCAAATTGGTTTAAATATTGATGATGTTTTAATGGAGTTTGTAGAAGCTTATTTAGGAAGTCACTATCCTACTCCGCCTAGAATGTTAGTTAATACAGAGATTATTGTAAAAAAATATTTAACTAAAGAGATGTGTCAAAATAAATTAGACTCTGATTTTGATGTATTTGCTACAGAGGGTGGAACTGCTGCAATGTTTTATATTTTTAACTCTTTAGCTACGAATAAACTTATAAAACCTAAGGATAAAATAGCCATTGTTACACCAATTTTTACACCATATTTAGAGATACCTAAATTATCTGAATATGACCTAGACATTATTGAGTTACAATTAGATCCTAAATCTGATTGGCAACTTCCAACTTCTGAGCTTGAAAAACTTAAAGACCCTAGTATAAAACTACTATGTCTTGTTAATCCAAGCAATCCACCATCAACAAAATTAAGTACTGAAACTCTTTTAAAACTAAAAAAATTAGTTGATGAAGACAGACCAGATTTAATGATTATAACTGATGATGTTTATGGAACATTTAGCGATAACTTTGTTTCATGTTTTGGAGTAATCCCTAAAAATACACTTTTAGTTTACTCATTCTCTAAATATTTTGGAGCAACAGGATGGAGACTTGGTACTATATCTATCTCTCACGACAGTATTTTTGATGAGCTTTTAAAAACAGCTGATGATGAGGTTAATAATAGATATACTATAATAACACCAACTCCTAAAACACTATCATTTATTGATAGAATTGTTGCTGATAGTAGAGCTGTTGGTTTAAATCATACTGCAGGTATATCTACACCTCAGCAACTACAGATGGCACTATTTGCACTAAACTCTTTAGTTGATTTAAACTCATATTACAAGAACTCTTGTAAGGCTCTTATTAGAAATAGATGTAAACTTCTTTACTCATCTTTAGGAGCTCATTTTGAAGATAATGAAAATGTTGTAAGCTACTATACTCTTATAAATGTAGCTGATATAGCTCTTGAGCTTTTTGATGAAAAGTTTGCACAGTGGTTTAAGGATAACAATAAAATAAATGATTTTCTATTTGCTTTAGCTAAGGAAACTGGTGTTGTACTACTTCCTGGTAAAGGATTTGGAGACACACATCCAACTTTAAGAGTTTCTCTAGCTAACTTAAAAGAGTATCAATATGAAGCTATTGGTAAAAAGACTAAGCAGATATTAAAAGAGTTCCATACTCAATATGAAAACTCTAAATAGTAAAAAAGACTAGAGTTAAACTCTAGTCCCATCTATAAGCTGTAGATATTTATCATATCTGCAGCTTTTTTCAATGCTTTCTCCTTCTTTTTAGCTTCAATCTCCACGTCAAACTCTTTAAAAAGCCAGATATATTTTTTTATATCCTCCTCTGAGATGTAATCACTATGAGATTTATCATCTATATAGTCTTTTCCACTTGATATATGAGCTAAAGGTTTTTTGTTTTTCCAACTATTTTTTATTTTTTCCACATCATAGTTCTCATCCTTTGTAACTCTTGCATGATGTACATCTAAGACCATGGGTGTCTCTATTTTTTCACACAACTTCAATACTTCACTAGCTTTATAGTAGTGACAATTTTCTAAAACTAATATGCTCTTTGTATAGCTGTCTAGTTCTTTATATGTTTGAATAAATTTTTCTACTCCATCTTTTTTTCCTATATGAAGAATTAACTCGCTTATCCCTGCAAGCTTTGCAAACTGTACTTGGCTTTCCAGTATTTTCAAGGATTTTTCTATAACTTTTTCACTATCACTATTTAAAACTACAAATTGATCTGGATGAATTATGAGCCTTATCTTAGAACTATACTCTTTTATAAGTTTTAATTTTTCTAAAATATCTCTATCCTCTCTCCAATTCCAAAGATCAGGATATGGTATTACAGACGATGAAACTCTATAGATATAGTTGTTTTTTAAGCAAAACTTTATACACTCTAAAGTGTAATCTAAATTAAATAGTGCTGCTTCTTTAACTTTTTCTAAGTTAAAATTTTTAAGTGCATTTACACCCTTTTTCATACCTTTTCCATCTAACATACAAACAAGCCCTAGCATTTTACCACCATCCTAAAATCTATATCCTATATCTATGGCTACTGAATCTTTTGTTCCCCAAGTTGTTTCTACCATTAAAGTCATATTATTTGAAAGTTGAATAAATACTCCAGCTGCAGGAGATATTTCATCTAATTCTAAATCTATAGTGGCATTTAAATCTCCAATTCCAGCTTTAACTTGTGTTCCCATAAGTTGATAAGTAGCTCCTAAGTATGGAGTTATATTGGTTATAAAGGTATCTTTTGGCTTAAAGCTGTAACCTAATCTCGCATTTGAAACCTCAGCTTTTTTCTTAGCTAAACCATCTTTCATATGAATTTCCGTATAAGTATATTGAAGCATTCCAAAAACATTTTTGTACTCTCCTGCTAAAATACCTCCTATACCATAGATATCTCCCTCTGTTTTAAACTTTCCATTTAATTTTACTTTTTCTAAATGGTTGTTTATTTTATCTTCGTAGCCACCTATTATTCCATCTATAAAATTGTTTCCTGTTCCTGGTATTCCTATTTTAGGGTTTCCAGCTCTCATATCTACATCTGCTTCTAGTTGTCCATAGATTCCATAAATAGATAAAAATGGTAATACAAAGTAATCAAGCTTAACTCCCTTAACTTTAGCTTTTACTTCTATAGAATCTGGATTTACAATTTCCAAATCTACCTCATTGTTTCCAATGGGAATTTTTTTTATGTTTATATCAATGTTGCTTATCTTCCCAGCCTCTGTTTGAGTTACTCCTAATCCCGATATACCCCAACGATTCATTGGATATGGAATTCCATTCCAATACTCCTGTGCTAAAACCAGTTGTGATAGTAAAAATAATAATCCCGTTGTTCTTTTCATGCTTTCTCCCTTAATTTTTTTCCCTTAAAACCCGTTTAAACCCTTTTTATTGTATCATATTTACTATTTTTTAATTATTTTTTATTTTTTAAAATAAAAAAAGAAATCCTATATAACTTGATTTTTGTACGGAAAAAGCGTATAATTCAATTAACAGAAATTATTAGTAAACCAAAAAGAGGAGTAACATGTCCAGTTGCCCTCTTTTTATTTTTTGCATTAGATGTTATACTATTAAAGCAGTTTGACTCTTGGAAAACTAGCCTTTCGTAGAAAGGAGGTTTACTAATGTTAAAAATTTCTGTTATTATAGTTTTCTTTCTAGTTTCTAAATATATCTACTAGAAAAGAGAAAAACTGTACAAACTAGATTGGACACCTAGTTTCTGGCAAGGATAAAACCTTGCCTTTTTATTTTTTAAAATAAAAAAAGAAATCCTAAAGTATCTTAGAATAAAAGATTAGAAAATAGAACTATTTTAGAAGGAGGTTGTAAAATGGGAATTTTAACATGGATCATCCTTGGTATTTTAGCTGGTGCTTTAGCTAAGTTCATCATGCCCGGTGCTCAAGGTGGAGGAATAATTGCCACTATGATACTTGGTATCGTTGGAGCCTTCGTTGGAGGATTTTTAGGTAGTATTATTGGTATTGGTTCTGTTCATGGATTAAATATTGGTAGTATCTTTACTGCAGCTTTTGGAGCCATTGTAGTTTTATGGCTTTTCAATAAATTCAGATAAACAAAGAAGAGAGATTTCGGCCCCTTCCCCGAGATCTCTCTTTTTTTAATTTAAAATTATCAGTTTTTCGTGAATTTTACTTCAATTTTTACATAGTCCCAATTATATTTAAAAACCATCCCGTAGTTTTATAGTCCTGTTCTCCCAAAGAGTCCTTGAATCCAGAGAAGTTATATCCCCCTCCTAGCTTCATGTTTCTATCTATATTTTTATAAACTCCAAAGATAGCCCCACTTAAAACATCCTCATTAGCTCGGTCCACTAACCACTGATATTGTCCAAAAACTTCCCAACTATTCATTACACTGTAGTTAGCCTTAAATCCTAACATATAAAGATCATTTAAATAGTTATTCTTCTCACGTCTATATCCATTTTTCATGGATATATCAAGAGATCTTGTAAATGAGTAGATTGTTTCAAACTCCCCTATATGAGCACTAAAATCCTTATTAGTTTTACTATCCTTATCTAATATCACTGTATATCTTGATAGATAGTTTAATCTGTCATTGTCTATAGGTCTATAAGCTAGCCCCATACTGCTCTCTAAGTAACTAGTTTTATAACTATCATCTGTAAATGAGTAGTTTATTTTTCCTGCAAAAGTATACTCTTTATTATATCTATATGTAAAAGAGTTAGTTGTTAAATACTGCTCTATATCCTCTGAACCTTTATCCTCTCTATACTCAACTCTATTTCTTAAAGTTAAACTCTCTAATTCAGCTCTTAAATATAGTGACCCACCTCTTCGACGACTTCTCTCATCATTTGGTAAAATTAACTCACCATGTTGAATAGATCCACCTAAAGTTACTCCTCTTCTTAAATCGTAATCTATACCATAACCTTGAAGAGTAGCATTTTTACCACGCTCTTTTACAAACTGATTCTCCTGGTAGATACTTGTTCTCTCTCCAACTCTAGCTCTTTGACCAACAGTGTATCTATCTCTAGATATCTCTCCATCTGAACTATACCCTGAATAGATATTGTAGTTATCGAAAAGTTGATAATCTCCTCCAAGCTCAAAGTAGTTTCCTGAATCACCAAAAGAGGTTCTACCATTAACTTTTAATCTATCGTTTATTCTTTTTTCAGCACCTAGAGATAGTGCATTACTAAGTCCAGCTTTTATCTCACTATAAAGCTTTGTACTTTCATTTAAAATATACTCCAATTTAGCACTAGTTACTGTTCCTGTTTCTCTTTTTTCTCCCCACTTCATCTGGTCTACATATTGAAACTTTAGATAACTTTTCAGATTTTCAGAGTGACTATATTTTAGTTCACTTCCAAAAGTTTCTAAAAATCTATCATCTAAGTCTGAAGCAAAGGAGTATCCACGCTCTTTTCTTTCGTACCAAGCTTTTAATTCAGCCTCTTCTAAAAGTTTTAAAGCTCCTGTAATTCTATAGGCATTTCCAGATATTTTACTGTCATCTCTACTCACCTCTTGGAAAGTTAATCCTCCATCAAAAGACAAATAGTTACTTACGTTTGAAACTCCAGAGCTAGTACTAAACTCACCCTTTATATAGTTTCCCTTTTCATCTTTTAATTTAACCTCTACCCCCTTTAAATCGTAGTCTGTTTTCCCACGACTTTCATGAACAGCAGTTACTCCTACACTTAGATTTTCATTTATATCTTTAACAGTTTTTACACCGTAATTTGATGAATCTACAACCTCTCCATCCTTAGGAAGATAGCTATAATCAACCACTAAATATGCATAGTAGTCTGTGGAACTTCCACCACTTAAAGGTGTTGTAAGTATAACTCTTCCTATAAAAGGGTCAATCTCATAGTCTCTTCCCTCTTGTAAGTAGATTACCTTTTCCACAACATAGGTATCTGCATCAACAATTTTTATCCAAACTTTTTGGCTACCTTTTAACACTTCACCATTTTTTAGAAAATATAAACTTCCACCAGTTCCTAAAAACTCATCATGTCCATACATAGTGTTTGGAGTACTCATAAATACTTTTACATTTATATCATCCTCTTTATACTCACTTTTAAATCCATACAACTCTTTATTATAGTCCATAAACTTTGTTCCCACAAAACCAGTTTCATAGTTACCCCACATTAGGTATGATTTTTTATGCTCTAACTTTAGGTAAAGCTTTCCATTTGTATTTACCTCTTTTCTAATTTTAGAGTCATCCCCATAAGTTGGATAATAAACATAGTCATCATCTGTAACTCTCTCTAAAAGTGTTTGATTCTTTTTATCCTTAGTATCAAAATGTAGTGTTAGCTTATAGTCTCCATAGCTACCCTTACCAAAATATGTAACTCTTGGTTTGTCACTATCCTTTCCTATATATGCATCTACTAATCCTGTTCCCATATATGTATAATTCTTTTCAGGTTCCTTCTCTCCTTTTTGAACTATAAAGTTAAACTTTGTTAAAGAGTATGGAGTTATTCTTTTTACAAGAGGGTTTTCACTTTTAATTACACTTCCCTTTGGTAAACTATTTTCATCAAGTTTTACTGTAAAGTTTTCACCAAAAGCTTTATCCACCCACTGATCTGGAAGATGAAATCTACCAAACTCATCAGCTTGAACCACAACTCCACTTGGAGTATAAACAACTGCATATGGTATTCCTTTATCAGTTGCCTCATCTATTACTTTACCAATTATAGTAGCTGTATTTAAAAGAGAGTCTCCCTTTACATCAACACTACTTTCACCTATATTTGATATCTTACTATTTCTATTGGCTACATAACTTTGGAAAATATTTTTTCCCATATTAGCTCCAACAGTTGCTTTCATATAGAAAGTTTTACTATATTTTTCCCCTGGTTTTAAACTGAATTTTTGAAACTCTTCGTCTAAATATCTAAATCCTTTTGGAGTAGTATTTTTTAAACTTAGATTTTCGTAACTCTCTTTATCCAAATTTTCCACATTAACAGTAAATCCTACAACCTCTCCTAGCTTTATCTCACTCTTTGTAGAACTTAAACGTACTCTAACTCCCTGCTCAACCTTCTCCTCTTCTGAATACTCAGATAGTGGTTTTAAATAGATTGTTTGATCATCATTTGTTCCACCAGCTATTTTAGCTTTACTTTCTATAACTCCAATTGCACTGCTATCTATATCAGCTTCTACTAAAAACTCTATCGTTACTCCAGGACCTATATCTACCTTTGTATTTAAATCCTCTCTTCCAGATACCTCATTTTTTAAATATGTATACTTTTTAAATCTACTAGATTCATCTTTTGCTCCTAAATATGTTACTTTCCAATTTGAGAAAGCTCTTCCATAACGCTTCCCCTCTTTCTCAGTTGTAACTTCAGAAAGTATGTCCTCTATAGGAATAGAACGACCATATCCATCACCTTTATTTTTGATAGTAAGCATGTATTTAAGTTTATCTCCAGGTTTATATATACCATTTTCAGGTTCTAAAAGAGTCTTTTCTCCACTTATAGAACTGCCAACACTTCCCAGTTCATCAGTGGTTTTTCCCATTCCATTTACAACAAAGCTCATTCCACTTAAAGTCCCAATAGCTTTATCTGAAACTATTCCTGATATCTCAAAAGTTATACTACTTTTAGGAGCAAAATCTACACTCTTTTTTATATAGTTTCCTGTGTCTCCCATTTTAGATGTTATAACTGTCCTTGGGTCACTACTTTTTACACTTATATTTATTCCCTCTAAAACTTTCTCTTTTACATCTGATCCAGCTACTAAAGCTTTTATCTCATCTAAATTACTTTCAACACTTAAATTATCTAAAAATCCCTCTCCTATATTTTTTAAAGTAGCTTCATAAGTTACCATATCTCCAGGTTTATATCTCACACCACTAGTTACTATTTTTCCATTTACACTTTTCAAACTACTTGAAAACTCTAGTTTTCCAGGTAAAGATTTAACTTCACTCTCTTTTACATCTTCACCATAAATAGATTTCATATGTATACTATCAAAAATACTGTTTTTAGTGACACCTTTAAAATTATATTTTATCTCCTGTCCAGGGTATAGAATTGGAGTCTTCTCAATTGGTGAATCATTTTTAAAAGCAGTTACTTTTTTATTTTCAATTCCAGAAGCTGAAACTAAAGCTTCATCTACACTTAATCTGTATTTTTGTTCGTATGCAGTTCCGTAACCTCTATTTTTCAAAGTGATAGTATAATTTATCTCTTCACCAGCTTTATAACTATCTTTTGAAACTTTTAAACTATGAGTTACATCACTTTTTTCCATCTTTGCAACTACCTTATCTTTAACAATATCTCCCACTGATTCTTTAGCAACTTTTCCTTTTACTCTATACTCTACAAACCCTCCAGGTAAGATATTTAAAATATCATCTCCCTCTGAAGTTTCATCCACTATTATTCCCTTATCTCGAGATATTTTTTTATCACTAGATGAAAAAGCTAAAATCTCTCTTCCATTTACAGATTTTGTTTTTAAACTATCTATATTACTATTAAATCTATAGTTATTTAAAATTCCAAGACCTTTATTTTCAACTTTAAAAAGATATTCTACATAACCTTCTGATGTATATCCCTTTAGTTTTTTATTTCCACTTTTATCCAAATAGCTCTCTAATTGGGAGGTTACCTTAGGTTCTGAACTGTGTGATGAAATTTTATTATTGACCGTATGACTATCAATCAATACTTTTGATTCTATATCACTAACACTAAAATCATCTACATACACACTATATTTTTTTATAATTTTTTTTCCTTTTCCTAAAGCTATTACCTCTTTTAAACTAGTCTCATTTTTAGGAAAAGCTTTAACAACCTCTCCCTTCCAGTTCACTACTTCACTTTTATTCACTAAAAATTCCAAAGGAATATTACTACCATTTCCTTTTCCACTATTTTTTATCTCTAACTCATATGTGTACTCTTTTCCAGGAGAGTATTTTTCAGTATTTAAAAATTTTATATCTAAACTATATGGCTCGCTTTTAGTAACTAAACCTTTATACTCAATATCACCTAAAATATTCTCGTTTATTTTACCTTTTATCTCATAGATTAAGCTCTCTCCAAAAGGGATATCCATCTCACTTTGAACATTTTCTCTATTACTTTTAACCTCTATATTTGAAAGAAGTAGCTCTTTTTTCCCATTTAAAGTTGGTACTAAAACTTTATCTATACTCTCATCTAACTTGAAGTTATTCAGATATCCTGGGCCATCAGGTTCAACTACAACTTTATAGTTTATATAGTCCCCAGGAGAGTAAGTTTTTAAATCTACCTCTCTTTTTATTTTAGCTTTTGAACCTAACACTTCACCTTTATATGTTCTTTTTTCTAAAAGTTGATTATCCTCATAAATTGTAACTATATTTTTTATCTCTTGAGATAAAAGTTTTGGATTTGGTGTAGCTACAATCTCGTATTTTATACTCTCCTCTGGAAGTAACTCTACAATCCTATCATCTAAAAGATCTCTATCTCCTGTACTAATTTTTTTACCATTTTTAAATATCTCCCAAGAGGTAAATGCCTCTCCTTCAACATCTAAGAATCCTTCACCACTATTTGCTAACTGCCCCTTAACTTTTGTTAAATCATTTACTATCTGAATATCTCTTTTAGGACTATTTTCATAGTTTGAAATTACAATATCATATGTAAAGGCCTTTAGTGGGTTAATCTCCCTACCGTAGAGAGTTTCTAATAAAACTATTAAAGTTATTAAAATTTTTAGTAAAAATAGTAGCTTTTTCACTCTCTCCTCCTTCACAATTTTGTGTCTTTATTATAACATTTTTGAAGGGGAATAATAAAATAAAAAACTAGGAGAATTTATACTCCTAGTTTTTCTGATATGTGTATTTATTTACTAATTTATTTATTTTTTTCTTTTTACAGTTGCTAAATGAGCATTTACTGGAATATTTGAACTATCAAGTCCTGGAGTTTGATTATGTAAATTAAACTCTACTTCAACTTGAGGTCCAAAGAATAGACAATGAGTTGATCCACCAAAATGGAACATTCCTAACTCTTGACCTTTTTTAATATGTTGTCCTTCAAAAACACGTACGTCACATGTTGAAACTTCTGCCATTCCAACAGCCATAAAACAGAATAAACCTATATCTGGATTGTCCGCTTCAATAAAAATTAAAGCACGTGTTGCAACTTCACAGATATAACCTTGTGATTCATTTGGTCCTGCTGGATCAAGTCCTACACTAAGTGCTTGTGAATAATATGTTCCATTTATAATTTTTGTTTTTACAACTTTTCCAGAGATTGGTGCGTGCCAACGATGGTAACTAAGAGCACTTAAAAATGCTTGATAAACAGTTCCACCAACAAATTTTTCAGTCCATGGATCATTATCTAACATAAATTTCAATGCATAAGGTTGTGCTTTTATCCAAAATTTATCATATAGTTGAACATTATTAACTAATCTATATGGAGCAGATTCACAAGCATTTACAACAATAGCGTCATCTTCAGGCATAGCAATAGGTCTAACTCCCTCTCTAAAACGACGTGTGAAAAAGTCATCCCATGAAGTAAAACCATGGTGAGGTAAATTTGGATCACAAATAAAATCATCAACAAATGTTGGCATTGCTTTTTTAGCATCTGCTCCAAACCAACCTGTTTTAGGATCATCATTTAAAACATGAGCACTTTCTGCTGAAGAAAGATATACAGCCCACTCATCTAACATATTTTTAAGATGTGAATTAATCTTTTCATCTAAAAATCCTGCCCAACCACCAGTTGTAGCCATAGACCAATCTAAGATAGCGTTAAAAGGAAAACCTACAAGCCCAGTTTCATCAAACTCTGGAGAATGAGTCATAATTACATTAAAAAGAGATAGCATATGCTGATAATCACGAACTTGAGGTAAATCAGCTGGTGATTTTGTTTTATTTTTCGCAACTTGATCAAACATCTGAGTAAAAAACATATAAGCTTTTGGATCTGTTTCAATGAAGTTTTTTAATTTTTCAACAGTTGGCAACAATGGTCCTGTTTGCTTATCTGCCTTTTCCATAATTTTTTTCATCCAAGCAACTAATGTTTCTTGGTCTGAAGGCATCCATTTTCCTACCATGAATGTTTTATCAATTGGTTTAATATTTTTTTCCATTCTAACACTCTCCTTAATTTAAATTATAAAAAGAAAAAAATCTCTATATAGTCTATTCTACAAATTTTTTTTTATTTTCCTTGTAATTTTTAAAAAGCAAAAAGCACAGAGTTTAATCTGTGCTTTCTACTAATTCACTTTAATATATTTTAGGAAAATTATTAGGCTGTTTTTACTTTTCTTCTATTTTCAAGTACATCAAAGAAGATTTGAAGCATAAATATAGCTGCTAGTGAGAAGCTTAAAGCACTTCCTACAACTCCAACTGCTTGAAGTAAAATTAGTGCTAAAAGTTGAATACCTAAATATTTAACTCCTATCATCCATACTGAGAAGAATGGGAATGCCACTTCACCATCATTTGTAATCTCTCTTTTAATATCCTCTTTATCCCAGATAAATCCAACAAATACACAAAGAAGTAATCCACCCATTGGTAGTAAGATATTATCTGTTAAGTATCCTAAGAAATCAAAGAAGTTTAATCCAAAGAACACTTTTAACTCTGCTAAAGGTCCAAAAGAGTGTGAGTTTGGAATTGCAAATGCAGCAATTAAACCACTTACTAAAATTGTAGCTTTCTTTCTATCTAACTTCATCTGATCCACAACAAATGATACAACAACCTCTAATAATGAGATAGTCGATGTAAGAGCTGCAAATAGCACAAGTACGAAGAAGATAATTCCAAATAAGTTACCCATTGGCATTGATGCAAATACTTTTGGTAAAGTTATAAAGATTAATCCTGGTCCAGCTGTTGGCTCAAGTCCAAATGAGAATACTGCTGGAAGGATAGCAAGTCCTGCAAGTAAAGCTATTAGTGTATCTAGTACAGGTATACAAAGAGCACTTTTAACTAGGTTAGTATCCTTTGGAAGGTAACTACCATAAGTTATCATAGCACCCATACCTAAACTTAGTGAGAAGAAAACCTGTCCTAGAGCTGCAATTACAACTGCAGGAGTAATCTGTGAGAAATCAGGTTTTAGGAAATATTTAATCCCTTCCATTGCATTTGGAAGAGTTACTGATCTTGCAACGATAATCAACATAAATACAAATAGAATTGGCATCATTATTTTACTTGCTTTTTCAATTCCACCAGATACACCTTTTAAAACGATTAATGCCGTTACTACAACAATAACAAAGCTATATATAATTGGTGAAGTTCCAGAAGAGATAAAATTCCCAAATGTTGTTACTGGGTCCTCTGTAAGTCCACCTCTAATAAACATACCGATATATTTTACAATCCATCCTGCAATTACAACATAGTATGA
Source organism: Cetobacterium somerae ATCC BAA-474 (assembly GCF_000479045.1). Lineage (NCBI taxonomy): Bacteria > Fusobacteriati > Fusobacteriota > Fusobacteriia > Fusobacteriales > Fusobacteriaceae > Cetobacterium > Cetobacterium somerae. The sequence goes on along the minus strand of NZ_KI518111.1, from coordinate 748 downwards.
ATAGATAATAAAACAACATAAAATTCCAAAGATTCCAATGAATCCCCAACCTTTTTTAATATTATTATATGAACCAAAGGCATCAGACTTTCCTCTTCTACCTATTGCCATCTCACCTAACATAAGGGAAAAACCTAGTATTACTATTAAAGATAAATAGACAATTACAAATGCTCCTCCTCCATTCTTTCCTGCTAAGTAAGGAAACTTCCATAAATTTCCAAGCCCTATAGCTGATCCTGCCGCCGCTAAAACAAATCCAACACTTGATCCCCAATTACCTCTTTCGTTACTCATAGTTCTTCACCGTCCCTTTTGAAAATTATTTTTTATTTTCAAGAATAATAACACATATAAAATTAAAATACAATAGTTTTTTTACATTTTTTTAGTACTATTGTTCATTGTAAAAGAACTTTAATAAATTAAAAGACTTTAGTACTAATTTTTAAGACATTTTTTAAAACTTTTTACATTTGACACTTTGACCAAATTTATAGTATACTATTCTTAGTAAAACGGAGCCTAAGGCCGATGGCGAAGATGTTTGTAATATATTTGTGTTGTGATGCTGCCATAACAATACGCTTATTAATTCATATTTAAAATTTTTAAGTAAGATAATTTAAGCTATTTAGGCATACCACTTGGTATGTCTTTTTTTTTGGAATATATATTACTTCTTTAGGCGAAGCATAATTTTTTAGGAGGAAACAAATGAAGAAAAAAATCAGAATACCTGATACGT